>CAYUME010000816.1:0-2577 GCA_964445475.1 uncultured Planctomycetia bacterium | reverse complement strand
GCCCTTTCCGATGCCTTTCCGCCCGGATTTCTGCTCCGCGAGAGGAGTCTCCGCGGAGATGAACGGCCGAAACGTCTCCCGCGGGCCCGCGGCGGGAGAGAGGGCCGCCGACCATTATATGCATGGTCGAAAAATGGTCTTGACCATTATGCGATAGGCCGTAAAATAGTCATGCCATGAAGACGCGCCCCCGGCTCTATGACGACGTCCTGTCGCGGCATGTGGCCCGGCATCGGCAGATGGCCCTGGTCACGGGCCCCCGGCAGGTGGGCAAGACCACGACGTGCCGTGGGAGGGGGGCGTCCTATGTCAACTGGGACAACACGGCTGGGGCTGGACCGCCTCGCCAAACGGCCCCCCGTGGTCGTCTTTGACGAAATCCACAAGTACAGCCGCTGGAGGACGTTCCTGAAGGGCTTCTTCGACACGTATGGGGACCGGGTCCGCATTCTGGTCACCGGCAGCTCCCGACTCGACGTGTATCGGCGAGGTGGCGACAGCCTGATGGGGCGCTATTTCCCCTATCGGATGCATCCGTTCAGCGTCGGGGAATTGCTCCATCCAGAGTCCCCCCCTGACCTGATCCGCCCACCCGCCCCGTGCCCGGCGCCCGACTTCGAAGCCCTTGGGGAGCATGGCGGCTTCCCGGAGCCGTTCCTGAAGCGCGATCGTCCCTTCAGCACGCGCTGGCGCAGTCTTCGTCGCCAGCAGCTCCTGAGGGAGGATCTTCGGGACCTCACCCGGATCCAGGAATTGGCCCATATCGAGATGCTCGCCGAGATCCTGGATAACAGGGCGAGCGGACAGGTGGTCCTGTCCAACCTGGCCGGCGACCTGTCGGTGTCGGTCGACACCGTCCGCCGCTGGCTCGGAATCCTCGTGGCCCTTCATCACGGCTTTCTGGTGCGTCCCTGGTCGCGACATGTAATCCGTTCCTTGCGGAAGGAGCCGAAGTGGTACCCCCGCGACTGGTCGGGCGTATCCGATCCGGGCGCGCGAGCCGAGACGCTCGTCGCCTGCCATCTCCTCAAGGCGGTCGAGACCTGGACTGACCTGGGACTGGGCGAATTCGGTCTCTATTACGTCCGCGACAAGGAAAAACGGGAGGTGGACTTCCTGGTCGTTCGCGACCGCAAGCCGTGGTTCCTGGCGGAGGTCAAGAAGAGCGAGGAGCAACTGGACACCGCCCTGTCCCGCTTCCAGGACCAGCTGAAAACGGCGCACGCCTTCCAGGTGGTGCTGGATCTGCCTTATGTCGATGCGGACTGCTTCAACAGCAGAAGTCCCCTTGTGGTTCCCGCACGCACCCTCCTCTCCCAGTTGCCGTAACAATTCGCGCTATCCCGCCTGTCCGTTCCGCATCCCGCAGGAACTTCAAGGCGCCACCCGAGTTCCCAGGGAAGCGAACCGGAAGGCGGTATAGGGGAAAACGGAGGTTCTGTCTGGGGGCGGGAGCCCGAAGGACGGGCTGCTGAGGCTGGAAAAGTCACGCAAAGCACGTTATCGGATATTGACGTCGGCCATGTCGGCATTTCGTTGTCTCCCAATACTCCTCCGTGTACTCCGCGCCTCCGCGGTTTGTCAATAGTTGAAGAGATCGCTCAGCTCGTAGGTCTTCCCGCTCGCCCGGTTGAGGGCGTTGAGGATCTTCTGGCGGACGGGGGGCGTGAGCCAGCGGCCCTTGCGGGCGCGGGCGACCATCTTGTGGGTGATCTGCTCGGTCGAGGCGGTCACCAGGTCGTGGGCCTTCAGGCCCAGGTCGTCCATCAGCTTCGCGATGGGCTGCGCGCCCCGGTTCCGTTCGATCGCGTCGGCCATGCCGGCTCTCCCCTGCGGCTCAGGCGCCGCCCGTCGCGGCGTCTTTCCCGCGCGCCTGCCGCTTCGCCTCCTCCGTCACCCGCACGACGAACGCCGTCTTCCCCTTCGTGTACGCCACCCGGTCGGCCGGGTGCTCCGCGGCGAGGCGCCGCTTGAGCGCCCCGTACGCGTCGGCGACCTCCGGGTGGGCGATGAGGTGGTCCCGGAAGCGCAGACGGTCCCAGTGCTCGAAGTGGGACTCGACCATGTGGATGTGGTGCGTGCGGACGCCGGCGGCGTCGCGCTTGATGAACCAGGCGTAGCAGGGCGGCCCCACGAACATCGCGGGGCGCCAGAAGTAATCGTAGCCCTGCGCCTCGAGGACCGGCGCGATCCGGCGGCGGGTCTCGTCGAGGCTCGTCACCTCGACGAGGATGTCGATGACGGGCTTCGCCGCCAGCCCCGGCACGGCGGTGCTGCCGAAGTGCTCGATGCGGCCGATCAGCTCGGGGGGCAGGCACGCCCGGAGGTGCGCCGCCTCCCGCCGGAACCGCTCCGGCCAGGACGGGTCGTAGTCCGCGAGGGCCACGTCCTCCCGGACGGCGCGTCGGATGCGCTCCTCGAGCGTGTCCATGGGGCCCGCCGCCGACGGTGGGGTCGTTTCCTGTGTCACGTCCGGCTTTCTCTCGTTCCGCTATCTTACTCCGCCCCCGGCCCGGGCGCGATCTAATGCCCGTTTTCGGGACGCGTTTGCGTCGCGGGAGGCCCCGCTGTCCGCGA
>CAYUME010000815.1:0-2578 GCA_964445475.1 uncultured Planctomycetia bacterium | reverse complement strand
GTGAAATAGCCGGCGGGCCGGAGCACCTCGGCGATCGTGACGCACCGGTCGCTGAGGAACCCCCGGTAGCCCGACACGCCGTTGTCGGCGGTCATGTGCCCGACGCCCGCCTGGTGGGGATACAGGCCGGTGAGACGCGACGCGCGGGTCGGACAGCACCGTCCGGTATTGTAGAACTGGGAGAACCGGAGGCCGTTCGCGGCCAGCCCGTCGAGGTGGGGCGTCGCGATCTCGCCGCCGTAGCAGCCGATGTCGGAGAACCCCATGTCGTCGGCGAGGATGACGACGAGGTTCGGCTTCGCCGGCTCGGCGGCCGGGGCGCCGGACGCCGCCAGGGACCCGACCAGCAACGGCACGGCCCATCGCGAGGTCATGAGAATCCCCATCCGCCGCAAGAAGGCCCGCCCCCCGGGACCGCTCATTCGTTCGCTCGGCCCGGCCGCCGGCCCTTCCGTCCGCCGCCGCTGCCGTCCTCGATCCCGTCGGCGGCGCCGCCGCTTACGGCGGGCTTGTTCTCCTTCGGAAGCCACCGGCCGAGCTCGTCCTTGCGCTCCGCGGCGTCGGATTGCTTCGCCAGGTTCGTCCACTCGTACGGATCCTTCGCCTCGTCGTACAGCTCCTCGCCGCCGTCGGCATAGCGGATGTAGCGCCAGCCCTCGGAGCGGACGGCGTGGTTCCTGTAGCGGTAGGTCGTGACGGCCGGGTCGTCCCACGGGGCGGAGGGGTCGGCAAGCAGGGGGCGGATGCTCTTCCCCTGCACATGGCCGGGCGCCGGGATCCCGCAGAGATCCAGGAGCGTCGGGTAGACGCACATGTAGTCGACGGTCCGGTCGCAACGGGCGCCGGGCTTCGTGAGGCCGGGGGCGATCCAGATGAACGGGGCGCGGGTCGCCTCCTCCCAGAGGGCGAACTTGCGCCAGTGGTGCTTCTCGCCGAGGTGCCAGCCGTGGTCGCTCCAGAAACAGAGGATCGTGTTGTCGCGGTCGGGCAGGGCGTCGTAGGCGTCAAGCAGCCGGCCGACCATCGCGTCGCAGAAGGCGATCGAGGCGAGGTAGGCCCGGATCGCCCGCTTCCAGGCGTCCGGGCTGTCGCGCAGCATGGCCTCGTGGTCGCCCGACCGCAGGGCCATCTGGACGCCGGCGGCCGGCAGGTCATCGAGGTCGTCCTCCTTGTATGGCGGGAGCGCGACGCCGTCGAGCGGGAAGAGGTCGTAGTACTTCTTCGGGACGCTCCACGGGAGGTGCGGCTTGACGAGGCCGACGGCGACGAAGAAAGGCTTCTCCCGTTTCACGCTCATCTGCTCGATGCCGTAGGAGACGAACTGGTAGTCGGGCATGTCCTCGTCTCGGCAGTCGAGCGGCGTGATGTCGAGCTTGCCGGCCGACTGGCGGGGGCCCTTGTCCTCCGAGCGCCGGTCGACCTTCTGCAGGTGATCGTCCCACTCCTCCGGCCGGTAGACGCTGCCGTGGAAGATCTTGCCGGCGCCGCAGACGTGGTAGCCGGCCTTGCGGAAGGCGGTGGGGAGGGTGAGGTCGACGGGGATGGCCTTCGCGAACGGATCGCCGTTGTCGTAGACGCCGGAGGCGCCCGGCCGCAGGCCGGAGAGGAGGGCGGCGCGGGAGGGGTTGCAGACGGGGGCGGCGCAGTAGCCGCGGGAGAACCAGGCGCCGCGCGCGGCGAGCCGGTCGATGGCCGGCGTCTTCGTCTGCGGATTCCGGCCGAGGTAGCCGACCCAGTGGTTGAGGTCGTCGACGGCGACGAAGAGAACGTTCGGGCGCTTCGGCGCCGCGGCCGGCGGGTCGGCGGCCGGCGCCGGCAGGGCGGCGGCCATCAGCATCGGAAGCAGCGCGATTCTCATGCTGTCCTCACTCCGTCTTTGTCCCCTTCTTCGCCGGGCCCGCCTTCTCCTTCCCGCCCGGGAGCGGCAGGACGCGGAGTTGCTCGGGAAGGCCCGGCTGACCAAGGAACTTGCATTGGCCGCGCCCCAACGCGACGGTCTGTTTCCGGCCGTCATTGGCACGCGCAACACCGCGGTCGAGATCGAGGGCAAGCGGTATGTGCGTCCGGAAGGTTGGGAGCGCGCGTTTTGGAGCAACTCGAACCGATCACCGCACGAACACGGCATTGGCTCCGATTGGATTCACCTGCTGGACTCGAGTTGGACCGCGCTGCTCATGTTGCGCTGGCACACCGAGCTGGAACCGGACGAACGGTTGCTGGCTTACGCCCGCAGTTATGGGGACCGTTTGCTGACACTGCAGGACGCGACGGGTTTCTTTCCCGGCTGGCTTCACCCGCAGACCCAACGGCCTGGCCCCGTGATGAACGAAACGCCCGAAACCAGTCTCAGCGTGACCTTTCTCCTCAAGCTGGCGGCTGTGACCGGCGACCGACGTTACGAGACCGCTGCGCTGCGAGCGATGGACGCGGTTCTCGCCTTGGTGGTGCCCGCCGGTTTGTGGCTGGATTTCGAGACTTTCTGGTCGTGTTGTCCCTGGGGCAAAGAGAAGTACCTGGGACGGAAGATCGAACGGAACGCGATGCATGGGGGTGCCGGGCTGGCGGAGATCCGGCGGTT
>CAYUME010000814.1:1779-2588 GCA_964445475.1 uncultured Planctomycetia bacterium | reverse complement strand
CCAGTAGAGGTCGGTGCCGTCCTCGAAGATGATGTAGACGAAGGAGTAGCCGAAGTCGGAGAAGCCGCGGACGGCCTTGACCTTCGGCGCCCCCAGCATCGCGGTGACGATGGGGTAGGTCACCTGGTCCTCGACGATGTCCGGGCTGCGGTCCCACCGGGAGTAGACGATGACCTGGGTGTCGGAGAGGTCGGGGATGGCGTCGAGGGGGATATGGGTGACGCAGTAGATCCCGCCGGCCACCGCCGCCGTCGCGACGACGAGGACGAGGAACTTGTTCCGGGCGCTGAATCCGATGAGGCGTTCGATCATGGGATCGTATGGTTCCGGGCGCTCACGGTCGCGTCGCGTCCCGCCGGTCGCCCGGCTCGTCGATGGCTACTTGCCGGGTTCGGGCCTGGGGGCGTCCGCGGGAGTCCCCCCGGCCTTCGCCTTGGCGGCCGCATCGTCGATGATCTTGAGGTACTTGGCCGGGTCCTTCTTGAACGAGGCGATGCAGCCGGTGCAACAGAAGCGGACGAGGCGGCCTTCGTGGACGTAATCCACGGGGTTTCCCATCCCGCCGAGCTTCTCGCCGCTGATGATGCAGGTCTGGAGGGGATACGTCGGCAGCTGGGCCTGGATGACGGCGTTGTTGTCCGGGGCCGGGGCCGGAGCCGGCGCGGCCGCCGGAGCCTTCGCGGCCGGATGGGCCATGTGATCATGGGACGCATGCGAATCTTCCTTGGAACAGCCGGCCGCGATCGTCAGCCCCGTCCCGGCTGCGATCACGGCGTGCCATCGGATGTCTCCTGGCCCAACTACGTCGA
>CAYUME010000814.1:1374-1769 GCA_964445475.1 uncultured Planctomycetia bacterium | reverse complement strand
CCGGCTGCGATCGCCAGGAAAGCCCTCGCCGTGGATGAGGTCCGCATGTCATGCCTCCTGAGGGGTTTACTTCGCGTGCCCCGAGTGTCTCCCCCCCGCGGCTTCACGGGGTGAGCCGAGGAGCGCGGACTTGATCCGGCTCTCGCTGTCGATCAGGAAGTTGCCGCTCGTCACCACGCGATCGCCTTCCTTCAGGCCGCGGGTCACGACGACGACCCCGTCCGCGCGCGGGCCGAGCGTCACCTCCCGCGGCTCGAGCCGTCCCTCGCCGAGGTCCACGAAGACGATCTGGCGTGTCCCCGTGTCCATCACCGCCCCGTCCTCCACGACGAGCGGGGAGCCCAGGTCCACCCGGATCGCGATCGCGATGGGACGACCCTCCGCGAGGATGGCGC
>CAYUME010000814.1:414-1364 GCA_964445475.1 uncultured Planctomycetia bacterium | reverse complement strand
AGGTCCACCCGGATCGAGACCTCGGCGTACATGCCCGGCTTCAGCGCCCCGTCCGCGTTGGGGGCCTCCACCCGCACACGGACCGTGCGGGTCGGCTCGTTGAGGTACGGGTAGACATAGGCGACCTTGCCGGTTACGGCCCGGTCCGGGAGGGCGGTGAGGCGGGCGACCGCGTCCAAGCCGGCCGTCACCTCGGGGATCTCGTACTCGTAGACGTCCGCGTGGATCCAGACCGTCGACAGGTCGGCGATCTCGAGGAGGTCGCGGCCGGGCTCGACCCGGGTCCCCTGCACGACGTTCCGGCGGGTCACGATTCCTTCCGTCTTCGAGAGTATCGGGAGGCGCGCGAGAGGCTCCCCCTTCTCCTCGATCGCCCGGATCTGCTCCTCGGCTACGTCCCAAAGGAGAAGGCGGTCCCTGGCGCTGCGGAGGGCCTGCCCGGCGAAGGCGCGCGATTCCGCTGGCACGCCGGCGGGGAGCGACGCCACGGCCTCCCGCGCGAGGAGGTAGTTCGTCTGCGCCTCGAGGAGATCGGGGCTGTAGAGCAGGAAGAGCGGCTGGCCTTTCCGCACCGTCTCGCCCGCCGACTTCACGAAAAGCTCCTCGATCCAGCCGCCGACCTTCAGGTTGACGGCGGAGAGCGTCCTCTCGTCGTAGTCGACGCGTCCCGCGGCGCGGATCGTCTTGAGCGTGGCCTTGCGCTCGACGAGGCCCGTCGTGACGCCGATGAGCTGCCGCTGCTCCGGACGGATCGTGACGGTCGCGTATCCCGCGACGCTGGAGGCGGACGACGCCCCGTCTTTCAGCAGGACCAGCGACATGTTGCAGATCGGGCAGTCGCCCGGACGGTCGGAGGTGTAGGTCGGGTGCATGGGGCAGTAGTACCGGGGGGGGCCCTTCGCCGGTCCTGCGGACCGGGCCGGCGAAGGCGCCTGGCCGCCCGGAGCGAT
>CAYUME010000814.1:0-404 GCA_964445475.1 uncultured Planctomycetia bacterium | reverse complement strand
CGGCGCCCCCCAGCCCGGCCCGTTCGCGCGGGGCCCCTGCTGGCCGTGGGGGGGGCCGCGGGGGGGGGGGGCGGGGGAATCCATCCCCTCGCGATCCGCTGGAGCCGGCGACGCCGTGGACGGATGGCGACGCCCGGTCGCGTCCGCATGAGCGGCCGCATCGAGCTGCGCCAGGTACCGGGCGGGATCTTTCCGGAAGGTGTCGATGCATCCCTGGCAGCAGAAGCGCACGAGGCGGCCCTCGTGTACGTAGTCGATGGGCGGGCCCATGGCCCCCAGCTCCAGGCCGGTCACCACGCAGGTCTTCAGCGGGTAGGCCGGAACCGGCCGACGATCCCCGGCATCGACGTCGGCGGCGTCCCCGGAGAAGAGGCGGGGCCCCGCGGCGACCGCGATGGCGAGCA
>CAYUME010000813.1:1215-2590 GCA_964445475.1 uncultured Planctomycetia bacterium | reverse complement strand
GATCCCCCCCCATGCGGGAGATGCGCCATGAGGACCCTTGCCGCGATCCTGACCGTGATCCTCTTTTCAGGATGCTCCGCCGTGGAGACGAAGAAGACCGGCCGGTTCGGCGACGACGTGTCGTTCATGAAGAAGCACACGGAGGTGGTCGTGCTCTCGGCCGCCGACGGGCAGGCGCAGGTGGCGGTGGCGCCGGCGCTGCAGGGGCGCGTCATGACGAGCACCGCCACCGGCCCCGGCGGCCTCAGCTTCGGCTGGATCAACTTCGAGCTCTTCGCCTCCGGCAAGCGCGACCCGCACATCAACGTCTTCGGCGGCGAGGACCGCTTCTGGATGGGCCCGGAGGGCGGCCAGTACTCCATCTTCTTCAAGAAGGGCGTCCCCTTCGACTTCGCGCACTGGTTCACCCCGGCCTGCATCGACACGGAGCCCTTCGAGACGGTCGAGGCGAAGGCCGACCGCGCCCGCTTCCGCCGGAAGATCCGCCTGGAGAACTACTCCGGCTTCGCGTTCGACCTCGAGGTGGCCCGGGAGGTCCGGCTGCTCGACGCGGCGGCCGCCTGGAAGGCGCTCGGCGTCGCCGCGCCGCCCGGCGCGAAGGTCGTCGCCTACGAGACGGACAACAAGCTCACGAACGCAGGATCGGCCCCGTGGGCGAAGGAGACGGGCCTCCTCTCGATCTGGATCCTCGGGATGTTCAACCCCTCGCCCGAGACGACGGTGGTCGTGCCGTTCGTGCCGGGGCCGGAGGCGCAGCTCGGCCCGATCGTCAACGACAGCTACTTCGGGAAGGTGCCCGCCGACCGGCTGGTGGTCGGGCAGAGCGTCCTCTACTTCCGCGCGGACGGCAAGCACCGGTCGAAGATCGGGCTGACGCCGAAGCGGTGCGGGGACGTGACGGGGAGCTACGACGCGGCGAACGGCGTGCTGACGGTCGTCCAGTTCAACAAGCCGGAGCAGCCCGCGGCGTACGTCAACTCGATGTGGGAGCTGCAGAAGGACCCGTACGGCGGGGACGCGGTGAACAGCTACAACGACGGCCCGGTGGCGCCCGGGGCGAAACCGCTGGGGCCGTTCTACGAGCTGGAGACGTCCTCCCCCGCGGCGGCGCTCAAGCCCGGCGAGACGATCACGCACATCCACCGGACGATCCACATCCAGGGGGACGCGAAGGCGCTGGACCCGGTGGCGAAGGGCGTCCTGGGAGTGGGGCTGGACGAGATCAAGGGGGCGTTGAAGTGAGACCGCGAATCACGCGGAACGGATTGCCCGCAGACCACGCAGATCACGCGGAACGGATTGCCCGCAGACCACGCAGACCACGCGGAACGGATTGCCCGCAGACCACGCAGACCACGCGGAACGGATTGCCCGC
>CAYUME010000813.1:0-1115 GCA_964445475.1 uncultured Planctomycetia bacterium | reverse complement strand
AGACCACGCGGACCACGCGGAACGGATTGCCCGCAGACCACGCGGACCATCCGGAACGGATTGCCCGCAGATCACGCAGACCACGCGGAACGGATTGCCCGCAGACCACGCGGATCACAAGGATTGACGTCCCCGACGTTTCTCGGTGTAATCCTCACTTCGCGATCAGGACGACCGTTACGGTCGTGCCGTGGCGCTCCAGTCGAGCCTGGACGGTCTTTGTTGCCGACCCCTTCTTCACGGCGATCTCGTAGTCGCCGAGGAAGCCGCGCGCCGCGAACGTCCCCTCCGCCCCCGTCCGCCCTTCCGCCTCGGTCCACCACCGCCGGAAGACCAGCTCGCGGTACGCCTCGCCGGCCGGCTTGAGCGTCCAGTCCTTCCGGAGGAGGGGGGCGTTGTGGAGCCAGTGCTTGCCGTCCCAGAAGCCCCACTGGATGAAGGCGGTGACGGCGGGGTGGCTGAAGAAGGCGGTCAGGAAGTCGCGCAGGTAGTCCGCCTCGAGCCGCTCCATCGCCGGGGGGACCGGCGGCCCCGGCGTCAGCCACTGCGACTGAAAGTCCGCCTTGGGGTCCGCGGTGGACGGCAGGAGGCGGATGTCGAACTCGGTCGCCTGGAGATCGATGCCGAGGACGGCGAAGCGGTCGAGGGTGCGGATCACCTCGGGGATGGGGGCGAGGGACTCGCGGTGGTGGGCTTGGAAGCCGAGGCCGTCGATCGGAGCCCCCTTCTCCTTCAGGAACCGCACGACCTCCTCGGTGGCCGCGACGCGCTCCGCCCACCGCTTGTCGTGCATGCGGCTGCAGAGGCCGGCCTCGTTGAGGAAGAGGCGGGCCTTCGGGGCGTGCTGCCGGGCGAGGCGGAACCACCCGGGCATGGCCTCGAGCCCGAGCTTGCGGTGGATGTCGCTGTTGGCGAAGGGCTCGTTCTGCACGTCCCACTCGCCGATGGCCCCGCCGAATCCGGGATCTCCGATGCAGTCGTCGATGTGGCAGACGACGCGGGCGCGGACCTCCCCGGGGCTCTTCCCGATCTGGTCGTCCTTGAAATTCCAGACGAGGACGTGGCCGCGCATCGGGATGTCCTTCCCGCGGAGCCACTCGACGGCCTTCAAGGCC
>CAYUME010000812.1:0-2594 GCA_964445475.1 uncultured Planctomycetia bacterium | reverse complement strand
TCTCCTCCGAGGCCGCCTCCCTGGCCGCCCACCTCGGGCTCGACAACCTCTGCTGGATCTTCGACAACAACCGCATCACCATCGAGGGGAGCACGCGCCTGGCGTTCACCGAGGACGTCGCGGCCCGCTTCCGCGCGTACGGATGGAACGTGCTGCACGTCGACGACGCCAACGACGTCGGCCGGATCGAGCAGGCCCTCGCCGCGTTCCGCGCGAAGACGGGACGGCCCACGTTCATCGTGCTCGACAGCCACATCGCCTTCGGCTCCCCCCACAAGCAGGACACCTGCGGGGCCCACGGCGAGCCGCTCGGCGAGGAGGAGGTCAAGCTCACCAAGCGCGCCTACGGCTGGCCGGAGGACGCGGCCTTCCGCGTGCCGGACGGCGTCTACGACCACTTCGCCGCCGGCGTCGGCGCGCGCGGCGCGGCCGCCCGGAGCGCCTGGATGAAGCTCTTCGAGGCCTACCGGACCCGGCACCCCGACCTCGCCCGCGAGATCGAGCTGATGCAGCGTCGCGAGCTCCCGGACGGCTGGGACCGCGGCCTCCCCGCCTTCCCGGCCGACCCGAAGGGGGTCGCCGGGCGCGAGGCCTCCGGCAAGGCCCTCAACGCCGCCGCCCAGGCCGTCCCCTGGATCCTCGGCGGCTCCGCGGACCTCGGGTCGTCGAACAAGTCCCTCCTCACGGTCGCTGGCGCGACCAGCTTCCAGGCGGACAACCCCGGCGGCCGGAACTTCCACTTCGGCGTCCGCGAGCACGCCATGGGCGCGGTCGTGAGCGGGCTCACCCTGTCCGGCCTCCGCGGCTACGGGGCGACCTTCTTCGTCTTCAGCGACTACGCCCGCCCCGCCATCCGCCTCGCGGCGCTCATGGAGGTCCCCTCCCTCTTTATCTTCACCCACGACGCCCTCGGCGACGGCGAGGACGGCCCGACGCACCAGCCGGTGGAGCACCTCGCCTCCTTCCGCGCCATGCCCGGCCTCGTCACCGTCCGGCCCGGCGACGCCAACGAGGTCGTCGAGGCCTACCGGGCCCTCCTCCCCCGGCGCCACGGGCCGACCCTCTTCGTCCTCTCGCGCCAGCCGCTGCCGACGCTGGACCGGACGAAGTACGCCCCGGCCGCCGGCGTCGCCCGCGGCGCATACGTCCTCGGCGACGCCCCCGGCGGGCCTCCCGAGGTGCTCCTCATCGCCTCCGGCAGCGAGCTGTGCGTCGCCGTCGGGGCGCACGAGGCGCTCGTCGCCGCGGGGATCCGCTCGCGCGTCGTCTCGATGCCGTCGTGGGAGCTCTTCGAGCAGCAGCCGCGCGAGTACCGCGAGAGCGTGCTGCCGCCGGGCCTCACGGCGCGCGTCGCGATCGAGCAGGCCGCGACGCTCGGCTGGGAGCGCTACGTCGGCGAGGCCGGCCGCGTCCTCGGCATGCGCACCTTCGGCGCCTCCGCCCCCATCAAGGACCTCAACAGGAAGTTCGGGTTCGTGCCGGACCGCGTCGTGGCCGTCGTCCGCGAGATGCTCGGGAGGAAATGACCGCGCGCAAGGCCCCTTTTCCGGAAAGGCGGATGCCGATGCTCAGAATCCCGATCCTGGCCGGCCTGCTGGTCGCCGCGGCCGCCGTCGCGGGCGGCGCGGAGCCGATCAAGACCCTTCTCGTGGACGGCCAGAACAACCACAACTGGAAGTCCGTCTCGCCGATCCTGAAGCAGGCGCTGGAGGCCGGCGGGCGCTTCGCGGTCGACGTCGCGACGACGCCGCAGGACAAGTCGAAGATGGCCGATTTCAAGCCGGACTTCTCGAAATACGGCGTGGTCGTCTCCAACTACAACGGCGACCTCTGGCCCGCCGAGACGTGCAAGACGTTCGAGGCGTACATGGCGGGCGGCGGCGGGCTGGTCATTGTCCACGCCGCGGACAACTCCTTCCCGAAGTGGGACGAGTACAACAAGATGATCGGCCTCGGCGGCTGGGGGGGTCGGAACGAGAAGTCCGGGCCGATGATCCGCTGGCGGGACGGGCAGGTCGTCCGGGACATCCAGCCGGGCACCGGAGGGACCCACGGGAAGAACCACGAGTATGCCGTCGAGACGCGCGCGGCGGACCACCCCATCATGGCGGGCCTGCCGGCGAAGTGGATGCACACGTCGGACGAGCTCTACTCCAAGATGCGCGGGCCCGCGGAGCACCTGACGCTCCTGGCGACCGCCTTCGCCGACAAGGCCAACGGGGGCACGGGCGAGAACGAGCCCGTCCTCTTCACCGTCGCCTACGGCAAAGGGCGCGTCTTCCACACGGTCCTGGGACACGACGCGCGATCCGTGAAGTGCGTCGGCTTCGTGACGACGCTCCTGCGCGGCGCGGAGTGGGCCGCCACCGGCAAGGTCACGATCCCGGTCCCCGCGAACTTCCCGGGCCCCGACGCGTCCAGCGTCTGGGAGGCCCCGGCGGAGAAGTGAGGTACCCCGCCCCAGAGGGGCGGGGCTTCAACAGCAACAACATGGCGAAACCCGCCGAAGCCTGACCTGAATAGGAACCGAGGTCCGGCCCGGCCCTTCCTCCCCGCCCCACAGGGGGCGGGGCTTCCGGGCGGAGGCGGGTGAA
>CAYUME010000811.1:0-2595 GCA_964445475.1 uncultured Planctomycetia bacterium | reverse complement strand
CGGGGGGCGGGGCGGCGGGCCCCCGCGCGGCCCCGGGGGGGCGGGGGGGGGCCGGGGGGGCGGGCGCGGACGCCGGCCCGGCCGGCTTCCGCTCCACCGGATCCGCGACCGTGGCCGGCTGGGACTGGGGGATCACATCGGCCCCCGCCGCGCGGCCCTTCCGCTCCATCAGGCGGCGGAGCGGGATGACCGCGGAGGCGCCCGCGACGAGAATCAGCAGGATCTTGAGGAACGTGACACGCGACATCGGCTCATCCACCACCAAGGCGTCCGCTATCCAGTATATCGGCAATCCCGCCGCCGAGTCGACCCCGAACCGACAATCCCGGTGCAGCGGGCCGCAATTCCAAGGAACCCCAGTGCGGTCGAACCGCTAGCCGCCAAGACTGCCTTTATCTGTGCTTATCTGCGGTTCCCACCCCGTTGAGCTGCACCCTCGACGACTCAATCCGTGTGCCGCGCCAGGCGCCGCAGCGCGTCCGTCTTCTCGGCATCCCCCAGACGCGCCTTGCGGACCGCGTCGAGCAGGACCGCGATGTTGCGGTCGTACGTCTTCCGGTCCACCGGGAAGGGGTGGCCGTCCTTGCCTCCGTGGGCGTAGGAATAGTCGGCCCAGCGGGGACCTGGCCCCGAGGCCCCGGGGTCAGGTCCCGGGGCCCGCCGTTCGGGGCCGGGATCCGGACTGGAAGACGGGCCCGGCGGGATGACGGCCGGATCGCGGTGGGAGGCGGGGGCGCCGTAGATCAGCTCGGCCAGCAGCGAGAGGCTCCGCACCGTCGCGGGGCCCACCCCCTCGGTGCCCAGCAGCGTGACGAAGTCCTGCGGGTTGCGCTCGTGGGCGGTGCGGACGACCTTCCGGAGGCGGTCGAGGTTGACGTCGGCGGGGAGCACGGCGTGATGGGCCGGCGCGAAGAGCGTCGGCCCCTCCGTGAGGCGCTCCGCCTCCGCGAGCAGCGCGTCAGGATCCCCGCGCACGAGCGCCGCGCTCGCCTGCCGGTTGGCCTCGGCCTCGCGGGCGACCATGTTCAGGACGGGGGATTGGGACCGCCCGGCCGGCTGCGCGTCCCGGATGCCGGCGTGGGGCTCGCAGACGAAGTCGTCGACGGTCTCGCCCAGCCAGTGGTAGCGCCGCGCCCAGGCGGTTTCGTCGTTCATCCCCTGCTGGACGACGCACCAGGCGCCGGAGGGGGCGAAGAAGAAGCTATGGTGGTAGATCGGATAGCCGTCTTGGACGGCGGCGGAGTCGACCTTGGCGCTCGTGCGGGAGGCGTGGACGAGGCGGTCGCCGCCGGCGATGGCGTGGCGGTCGGAGGCCTCCATGATCTCGCGGGGGGCCTTGCGCCCTTCCATCGCCTTGCCGCCGGCGACGAAGAGGCCGAGGTCGCGCCCGAGCCGCTTCGCGGCCTCCTTCATCGCGCCGCAGGTGACGGTGGTCAGACCGGAGCTGTGCCAGTCGAAGCCGAGGGCGCAGCCGAAGGCCTGGAACCACCAGGGGTCGGCGAGGCGGCGGAGCATCTCCTCGGGGCCGTGGGCGTCGACGACGGCCATGGTGACGGCGCCGGCCAGGCGCGTCATGCGCCGGAAGAGCCAGGCCGGGGCCTGGCCGCCGTGGAGCGGGAGCTGGGCGAGGCGGCGCTGCATGTCCATCCCTCCGGTACGCGGCATCATGGACCCCGACGGGGACAGGCGGGGACACGTCCTGGCCGGCGGTGGCGCCGGGATTCCATCCGGGCCAGAGACCGGTCGGTCGTTTCTCTTGACTTGTTCAACGGACGGCATACATTGGCGATCTCGTCGCGAAAGGGCTTTCTCAACCCGACCCCCAAGACACGCGATGCTTCGCCGAAGGCTCACCTCCCGCGCGGGCCTGCTGCGCCGACGCCGGGCCTCGACACCGGCTCCCGCGGAGTGCCCCGCGTGCCGGACCCCCCTCGCCTCCCAGGAATCCTTCTGCTCCCGGTGCGGGACCCGGGTCCGCGCCACGACGCAGGAACGGCTGGCCCGGCGGCGCCGCCTGCAGGCGGCGCAGGCCAAGCACGAGATGAGCCGCAAGATCTCCAACGGGCGGATCTGGATCCTCGTCGTGTCGCTGATCACCCTGGTCGGCGGGGTGTACCAGTACGCCGCGGAGCAGGACGACGTCGAGAAGGGCATCGCCCTCACGGAGCAGAATCTCCGCCTCATGGACGCCGAGGAAAAAGTCGTGTTCCAGGAGGCGATCGAGGCCGAAACCGGCATGCGATGGAACGCGGCCGTCCAGCGTGCGCGGTCGGAGGTCCGCCTGCTGCTGGTCGCCAGCCTGGTCCTGGCCGCGGTCTACTTCGGCCTCTATCTCTGGGCCAACCACAACCCGTTCCCCGCGGCGATGGTCGCGCTCCTGCTCTTTCTGGCCGGGATCGCCGTCCAGTTTATGATCTCACCGGCCCTGGCCCTGAGCGGGTGGCTGCTGAAGTTCCTGACGATCGCCGGAATCGGCTCGGCGGTTTCGGCGGCCCACCGCTATCGGCGGGCGTACGGGGGAGACCCGGGCGCGCGCTGAGCGATCGGGGCGCAACCGGCCGCACCGATTCCCGGGCCCGGGCGGGGGCCGGAGCC
>CAYUME010000810.1:0-2599 GCA_964445475.1 uncultured Planctomycetia bacterium | reverse complement strand
CCCGCGTCCACCGCGTTCCCTTCTATGTCGCCGCGCCCGTCTCCACGTTCGAACCCGCGACCCCGCGCGGGGGCGGGATCCCGATCGAGGAGCGGGACGCTCTCGAGATCGCGGCACCGGGCGGCGTCCGCTGGGCCCCCCGCGGCGCCCGCGCCTGGAATCCCGCTTTTGACGTCACACCCTCACGGCTCATCACGGCCTTCATCACGGACCGCGGGGTGCTCCGCCCGCCGTACGGCCGCGCGATACGCAACCTGTTGCGACTTCGCGGGAAGCGACGCTGATTATACCGGTTGTCCACAGGGCGCGCGTTGACGGGCGGGATCGGAGGCCGGCGGTCAGCCGGCGTCGCTGCCGTTGCAAGTCATTGACGTGAAACTGGATACGGCTGTTTCATCGTTGATGTCACATGCGACGGATCGGCCCGCTCGATTCCTGTGAAACTTTTATCCACCATCGGCTGTAGGCAGGAATGAGCACGGATAGACCGGTATCTCAGGCCCCGCTTCCGATCGAGGTGATCCGGCGCGCGAAAGCCGGGGAGGCGGCGGCATTCCGGGCGGTCGTGGAGGCGTACGAGCGGATCCTGTACCGCATCGCCTACCGGATTTCGCTCGACGCGGAGGAGGCCCGGGATCTCTGCCAGGAAGTCCTGCTCCGGGTTTACCGGAACCTGGACAAGTACGACCCCGATCGGCCCTTCGAGCCGTGGCTCTACCGCGTGGCGACGAACGTCTGCCTGAACTGGCGGAAACGTCCGCGGCGGGTGGATCCGGTGGGGGGGACGGAGGAATTGGACGCGCGGGCGGGAGGCGGTCGGGTGGAGGAGGGGCCGGGCGATCCCGAGCGGCTGCGCGCGGCGCTCGCGAGGCTGCCCGCGGAATACCGGACGGTGCTGGCGATGCGGTACGAGCAGGGCTGCGCGTACGACGTCATCGCCGAGCGGATCGGTCAGCCGCTGGGGACGGTGAAGACGTGGATCTTCCGGGCCAAGCAGGAGCTGAAGAATCAACTGGCAGTCCGTCCGTCGGGGGCGGGTGCGCGGCCCGCCAGTTGATTCCGTTTCTCGAAGGGGATGGGCCATGGACTGCGAATGGGTGGGGCTGCTGCTGACGGACTACCTCGACGGTTCGTGCATCGACCCGCTCCGGGAGAAGATCGACCGGCACCTCGCGGGGTGCGCGGCCTGCCGGGCGGAGCGCGAGGCCCTGGCCGGCGTGGACGACGCGCTGGCGCGCGCCCGCGTGCCGGACCCGCCGGGGACGCTGACGGACGACGTGATGCGCGGCGCGCTCCGGCCCGTCGCGCCGGTCCCCCGCTGGCGCGACCTGCGATCCCTTGCGGCGGCGGCGGCGGTGCTCGCCCTCGTCACGGGCGGGTACACCCTCTTTCAGGACCGGGTCCGTCCCTACCTGCCGGACCTGCAGGTCGTCACCGAAGTCGCCGAAGCGGCCTCGCGGACGGGGCAGACGCTTGTGGGATCGGTTGTCGATTTCGCGCGGGATCCGCTGGGCGGGGCGGGCGGCAAGACGGAGCGCTAGCCCGCTGGCGTGCCGCATCGGGGCCGACCGTTAAGGAGGGAGTGCCATGAACCTGGCGAGTCTGGCGGTGTCGGGACTGGTCGCGCTTCAATCCGGGCCGGATGCGACCCCCCTGGCGGGCGAGTTCCTCCGGGTCCAGCACGGCTTCCACCTCGCGGGATCGATCCTCGCCGCGGCGGCGGCGTTGTACGCGTGCGTGCTGGCGCTCCTGTTGCTCGCGGTCATCCAGGCCCCGGGCATCACGCAGCGCGGGACGGAGCGGATCCGGGGCTTCCCGTACCGCTCCCTGCTCGCCGGGGTGGCGGCCGCCGTGGTCCTGGTCCTGCTGGCGGCGGTCGTGCATCGGGTTCCTTTCATGGCCGTGCTGCTCATCCCGATCCTCGTCGTGCTGGTGGTGGGCGGCATCGCCGTGATCGTTCAGGACATCGGCCGCCGGGTGTTCGAGCTGGGCGGCCGGTCGGGGAGCCGTCTCGGGCGGATCAGCGCGGGATGGGCGGTCTGCCTGCTGGCGTCCGCGATCCCTTACCTGGGCTGGTTCGTGATCGGCCCCCTTCTCCTGACGCTGGGGGCCGGCGCATTCGTTTTGTCGCTCTTCTCCCGCTCCGGTGAGGCGAAGGCGGAAGTCGTTCTCGTGGACGCACCCGTCGCCTCCCCGCCCGCGGCCGGCGCCGTGTAGCCGCCGGCGCGCGCAACGCCCGTGCCGTCGTTGACTGTCGCGGGCCCCTCCTGTATACGGGAGTCCATGTCCCCCGCCGGCCTCCTGTGCCGTGGCGTCGCGACCCTCGCGCTCGCGGGCTTCGCGGCCCGCCCCGCGCCCGCCGCCGAGCCGTCGCCGCCCCGCGACCTCGCCGCGGTCCTCCAGCCGCTCCGCGACGCCCACGACATGCCGGCGATGGCCGGTGCGGTCGACCAGGGCGGCCGCCTCGTCGCCCACGGCGCCACCGGCGTGCGGAGGCGCGGGGCGGACGAGCCGGTGACGCCCGCCGACCGCTTCCACCTCGGCTCCTGCACCAAGTCGATGACGGCCACCCTGATCGCGACGTTCGAGGAGGAGGGCC
>CAYUME010000809.1:0-2604 GCA_964445475.1 uncultured Planctomycetia bacterium | reverse complement strand
CCTCTTCCCGCGCGCGGGCGGGGCGCTCTTCCACGCCGCCGCCGTGCGGATCGGAGGGGCCGGCGTCCTGTTCCCCGGCATCAGCGGGGCCGGCAAGACGACGCTGGCCGGGAAGACCGGGACGGGGGAGACGGTCCTCAGCGACGAGCTTGTGCCGGTCCGTCTCGAGGGGGACGGGCCGTGGCGGGTCTACGGGTCGCCCTTCTGGGGCGGCTACGCGCGCGGGGGCCTCTCGCTGCGCGGCTGGCCGCTTGCCCTCGTCGCCTTTCCCCGGAAAGGGTCGCGGCTCGCCGTGACGCCCCTCCCCCCGGCGGAGACCGCGCAGCGGCTCCTGGCCACGCTGCTGAGCTACGAGTCGGACGGGGCGATCGCGGCATCGATGCTCGACCTCGCGACGCGTCTCGCCGCGGTGGTGCCGGGCGTCGAGCTCGCGACGGCGCACGACACGAGCGGCGACGCGATCCGCGACGCGCTGGCCGGGCGACTGGCGGGGACCGGGCTCGTGGACGACCCGCCCGCCAGCCGGAGGGAGCGGATTGCCGAGCTGCGCGGACGACTGGACCGCGACGGGGCCGGCGCCTTCTGGGCCGTCGGCGACAGCATGCGCCCGGCGATCCGGGACGGCGATGCGGTCTTTGTCGCGCCCGCCCGGGCAGCGGACGCGGGGCCCGGCGACCTGCTGCTCTACTGGAAGCCGGGCCCGCTGCCGGACGACGATCTCCTCGTCTGCCATCGTGTCGTCGGGCGAGCGGGGAGCGGGCGGCGCGCGCGGCTCGTGACCAAGGGGGACAACGACGCCGCCCTAGACCGGTTCACGGACGGCCGCGAGGCCGAGGTCCTCGGGAGGGTGGTGTCGGTGTCCCGCGACAGCCGGACGCGCGCGGTCGCGGGTCGCGCGGGCCGTCTTCTCCGGCTCGCCGGCTCGCTGGCGGTCCTGCCCCTGCAGCGCCTCCGAGCGAGGGACGGCGTCGTCCGCGCGGGATCCTGAATCGTTTCGGAGATCGTCCCATGGACGGGCCTGCGGTGATCCGGCGGGTGGACGGGCTTCCGTTCCAGTCGATCGACGGCCGAGTCCTCGTCGTGGTGCCGAGACAGATGGAGGTCCACCAGCTCAACGAGACGGCGTCGCGCGTCTGGATGCTCCTGGAGGAGGCGCGCACGCTGGACGGGCTGGTCGACGCGCTGGCGGTCGAATACGACGCCGAATCCGCCGCGATCCGGCGGGACCTGGAGGCGTCGCTGGACGAGATGCGGCGGAAGGGGCTGGTTGTTCCGGGATGATCGCGCGAGCCCCCGTCCCGGCTTTCCCCCGAGGCGGACCATGACGACCTTCTTCGCGGCCCCGGGCCGCGGCCCGGACTGCGGGGCGGGGATGGAGGACGACCTCCTCGACGCCGCCTGGCGGCTGGCGTACGCGCGCCACATCCCGCTCTCCGCCTCCCTGGAGATGACGCGGGCCTGCAACCTGCGGTGCGTCCACTGCTACAACCGGGACCGGTCGGGGCCCGGCGGCGGCGCCCCCGCGGCGGGGGAGCTGTCCTACGACGAGATCCTCCGCGTCCTCGGCGAGCTCCGCGAGGCCGGCGCGCTTTTCCTCGGCCTGACCGGCGGCGAGCCGATGGCCCACCCGCGGTTCCTCGACGTCGTCGACGCGGCCCGGCGGCTGCACCTGGCGGTCTCGGTCCAGAGCAACGGGACGCTCGTGACGCCGGAGACGGCGCGGCGGCTGGCCGACGCCCCCCACCTGTACAACGTCTGTTTCAGCCTGTACGGCGCGACGGCCCCGGCGCACGACGGCGTGACGCGGGTGCCCGGCTCGTTCGAGCGCACGTGGGGAGCCGCGGAAGACCTCCGCAGACGTGGCGTCGACGTCCGGCTCAAGTTCGTCGTCATGCGCCGGAACGCGCACGAGGCGGGAGCGATGATCGCGTCCGCCGAGTCGCGCCACTACCTGTACTACCTGTATTTCTGCCTCTTCGGGCGCTACGACGGGACGCGGGACAACCTGGCGGAGCGGGTCTCCCCGGCCGAGGCCGAGGCGCTCTTCCGCGGGCCGTTGAAACGTCTCGCGCCGGACGGGACCCCCGGGGTGACCGAGGCCGCGTTCCCGTGCAACTGCGCGCGCACCAAGTGCGCCGTTTCCGCCACCGGCGACGTCTACCCCTGCATCGCCGTGCCGTGGGCGGCGGGGAACGTCCGGGAGAAGCCCTTCGCCGACATCTGGCGGGATGCCCCCGCCTTCCGGCGAATCCGCGCCCTGCGCATGGCCGACTACCCGCAGTGCGGCCCGTGCGAGCTGAAGAGCTGGTGCTTCCGCGACCGCGGGACGGCCTTCCTCGCCTCGGGCGAGTACACCGGGATCGACCCCTGGATGTGCGAGGTGGCCGCCGCGGCGCGCCGGGCGGCGGGCGAATAGCGCCGCCTCCCAGGCCCATACTGCGGTCTTAAGCCACAGGCACCCAGCGGACCGGGGTCCCCGTTGCGGGAGGGGGGGCGGCCGCACCGGAGTCGTGGCCAGAGGACGGGCAACGCCGATCGGCCTGGAGATCGGGGTTGTCCCTCTTCGGAAGATATTCACCTGGCCGGTTATAAACGCCGTTCGCT
>CAYUME010000808.1:1452-2613 GCA_964445475.1 uncultured Planctomycetia bacterium | reverse complement strand
ATCGGCGCCACGCTCTTCCCGCTGTTGGACGAGCGCGGGGCTTTGCTCGAAGTCGTCTGCATCCATGACGACATCACCGAACGGAGGAAGGCGGCGGAGGAGGTTCGTGAGCTGAACCGGAGTCTGGAGCGCCGCATTGCGGAGCGCACTGCGGAACTGGCCACCAGCGAAGCGCGGCTCCGGACCCTCCTGGAACACGCGCCGGAAGCGATCGTGGTGTTCGATGGCGACACGGGACGGTTTCTTCAGTGCAATGAACACGCGGCGCAGCTCTATGGCCTCACGCGCGAAGAGCTGTGTGAGGTCAGCCCTTGGGATGTCAGCCCGGAGCGCCAGCCCGACGGCCGGCCCTCCCGCGACGCGGCGGGGCAGGAGATCGCCCGGGCCCTGGCAGGCGAGACGCCGGTCTTCGAGTGGACGCATCGGCATCTGAGTGGGCGGCTGTTCGAATGCGAGGTGCGCCTCGTGTGCCTGCCCTCGGAGGAGGGGCGCTTGATCCGCGCCAGCATCCTGGATAATTCGGAGCGGCATCGGCGGCAGAAGATCCAGCAGGCCACCTTCGAGATTTCCGAGGCGGTTCATGCGGCCGAGGACCTGGACCAGCTCTACCAGCGGATCCATTCCATCATTCAGGGCCTGATGCCGGCGAATAACTTCTATATCGCCCTGTTCGACCCGCAGACCAAGGTCATCGACTTCGCCTATCACGTCGACGAGGTGACGCCGCACCCGTCGCCGATGAACGTGACGACCGGCTTGACGGGCATCGTGCTCCGGACCGGGCAACCCCTGCTGGCCGGTCCCGAGTTCGACGCCCACAAGAAGCGCTCGGGGGACACTGTCGTCGTCGAGGGCTCCCGACCGGTGACTTACGTCGAGGCGGGAGTGCCGGCGAAGGTCTGGCTGGGTGTGCCCCTCAACCTCCGGGGTCGGGCGGTCGGCGTCATGGCGGTGCAGGACTACCGCGACTCCGAGGCCTACGGAGAGGAGGAGAAGCAGATTCTCGTGTTCGTCGCCGAGCAGACGGCCCTGGCGATCGAGCGGAAGCGGCGCAGGGACGGAAGGTGATCGCATATTATTTCCACGGAAACTTCCGGTGCGTCTCCTGCGTGAAGATCGAGGCGCTGTCCCGGAAGGCGGTTGCCGAAGGGTTCCCGGAGG
>CAYUME010000808.1:0-1442 GCA_964445475.1 uncultured Planctomycetia bacterium | reverse complement strand
GCGGAAGCGGCGCGAGGCGGAGTTGCGCGCCAGTGAGGCGCGGCTGCGGGAAAGCGAGGCTCGCTTGAGCGCCGCGTTTCGTGCCAGCCCGGTGTTCATTGCTGTGGCGCGGACCCGCGATGGTAGCTACGTCGAAATCAACGACGCGTTCCAGCAGTGGCTGGGTCTCGAACGGTCGGAGATCCTGGGCCGGAACTCGGCCGAGCTCGGGGCCTGGCTGGACGCCGCGGACCGGCAGGCCTTCTGGCAGGAGCTGCAGGAACGAAGCTCGCTGCGCGACCGGGAATGCCGGTTGCGCAACCGATCCGGCGACGTCCGCACCTTGCTGCTCTCGGCGGAGACGATCGGGATCGGCGGCGAGCCCCACGCGCTGATCGTCGGCCATGATATCACCGAGCGCAAACAGGCGGAGGCCGAACTGCTGCGGTCGTTGGCCCGCGAAAAGGAGCTCGGCCAGCTCAAGAGTGACTTCGTGTCCCTGGTCTCCCACGAATTCCGCACCCCCCTCGGCATCATCCTGTCCTCGGCGGAGATTCTCGACGCCTACCTGGATCGGCTGGATCCGGATGAGCGACAGGAGCACCTGCGGTCGATCCAGAAGAATACCCGCCGGATGGCTGAGCTGATGGAGGAAGTGCTCCTGCTCGGCCAAGTCCAGGCCGGCAAGCTCGATTTCAAGCCCGCCCCGCTCGACCTGCCGGTCTTCTGCCGCCGCCTCACCGACGAAATCCTCTCGGCGACCGGTCACCGATGTCCGGTCCGGACTACGCTGGCGGCGGGGCTGCCGACGGCCAGGGCGGATGAACGGCTGCTGCGGCATATCTTCACGAACCTACTCTCCAACGCGGTCAAGTATTCGCCCGATGGCGCCCCGGTGGAATTCACGGTCGAGCGCCGGGGGCCGGACGTATGGTTCGAGGTGCGTGACGGTGGGATTGGCATCCCGAAAGGGGATCGCGAGCGGCTGTTCCGCGCGTTCCTGCGGGGCCGCAATGTGGGGGATCGCCCCGGCTCGGGCTTGGGACTGATTATTGTCAAGCGCTGCGTGGAGCTGCACGGTGGCCGGTTCCAACTGGAGAGCGAGGAAGGGCAGGGGACCACGGTGAGCGTCCAGCTGCCCGTGTTCACCGGGTGAGGGAAACACGCCCATGAAGAAGATCCTGATCATTGAGGACCAGCCGGAAATGCGCCGGAACCTGGTCACCATCCTCAAACTGGAAAAGTATCACGTGCTGGCCGCAGAAAACGGCCGCGTGGGCCTTGAAATCGCCCGACGCGAGCGGCCGGACCTGATCCTGTGCGACGTGATGATGCCGGAGCTGGACGGCCATGGCGTGTTGAAGGCGTTGCGGGACGACCCGTCCTCGATGAACCTTCCGTTCATCTTCCTGACCGCCAGGGGGGAGAAAGCCGACCTCCGTTCTGGCATGAACCTCGGGGCC
>CAYUME010000807.1:0-2614 GCA_964445475.1 uncultured Planctomycetia bacterium | reverse complement strand
AGGGGTGAGCTGACCGGGGCCTTCCGCCCGGGCCCGAGCGGCCCGGCGCAGCCGGGGCCGCCCGCCGAGGTGACGCCGGCAGGCGGCCGGTTCGGAGTGAGGCGCGAAGCGAACATGATCCGGGTCCTCGGTCTCCTGTGCCTCTGGACGAATCCGCTCTTCGTGAAGGGCGTGCGGTCTCGGCTCCGCCTCCGGCATGTCGTCGTCGGGGGCACGATCACCTTCGTCATCGCCGCCTTCCTCTTCTTCTTCGTCTATCTCGGCGGCGCGGAGCGGCACCTCGTCGAGCCGGAGACGGCGGCCAAGGCGACGATGATCCCGCTGCTGATCTTCCAGGGGATCCTTCTCATGCTGATGGGGACGGGGAGCGTGGCGTCGGGGATCGCCGTGGATCGCGACAGCGGGATCCTCGACTTCCACCGCCTGACCCCGATGCCGGCCGCCCGGAAGATCGTCGGGTGCCTCTTCGGCCTGCCCGTGCGGGAGTACTTCCTGTTCGCCATGACGCTGCCGTTCGTCGGGCTGGCTGTCGTGCTCGGCGGCATCCCGGTCCTCAAGGTGCTCCACCTCTACGTCGTCTTCTTCAGCGCCGTCGTGCTCTACCACCTCACCGGCTTCGTCTCGGGGATGATCGCGGCGAAGCCGCGGCGGGCCAGCTGGATCGCGCAGGTGGCGATCGTGGCCCTCTACCTCTTTCTCCCCCGGCTCTCGAACCTGGGCTTCACGGTCTTCGGGTACCTGACCATCGTGCCCGCCTTCCGGCAGATCCTGGCGGCCGAGCTGGACCTGAGCCGGCGCCAGATGCGGCGGGTGGCGGAGGCGTCGGGGCTGGCGGGGGAGTCGGACGTGCCGTTCTTCACGACCACGGTGGACCCGACGGTCTACACCCTGCTCCTGCAGGGGGCCCTCGCGGCCACGTTCTTCGTCATCGTCCACCGCAAGTGGTGCCGGGAGGGGCGGCAGGCCTTCTCGCAGCGCTACGCGGTGGCGTTCTTCGCGGGGCTCCAGGTCCTGCTCGTCGGGAGCCTCTGGCCGTTCCTGACGGGCGACCGGGAGCTGAACATCCTGCGCTCGATCCCGCGCGCGCTGCGCCAGCTGCCGCAGCTCCAGGTGATCCTGGCCGCCTTCACGTTCCTCTCGGCCGCGGCGGCGGCGTTCCTGCTGCACGTCGTGACGCCGACGCGGCACGCGATGCTGGCGGGGCTGCGGCGGGCGCGCGCGGCCGGGGCGGCGGGCGGGGTGCCGGCCTGGAGCGACGCGTCCTCCAGCGCGCGCGTGGCGCTCGCGTTCGCCGTCGTGGCCGCGGCCGGGCACGTCGCCCTCCTCCGCGCGGTCCTCGGGTCGGGGACCGGCTTCGAGGCGCCGCCGCCGTGGATCGCGCAGGCGGCCCCCGTGCTGCTGCTGGCGATGCTGCTCGTCTGCGCGCAGGCGGCGCGCGAGATCTGGAGCCCGCGCTGGTCCGGGCTCTTCCTCTTCCTCGTCTGGCTTGCGCCCACGCTGGCGTACCTGGTCGTTCTGGCGGCCTGGGGGGCCACCCCCCTCGCGGCCGCCCTGACGATCTCCTCCCCGTTCACGTCCCTCTACTTCGCCGTCGACGCCCTGATGGCCGGCGCGGCCGCCTGGCGGGGGACCCTCGCCGCCGCGACGGGGCCTCCGCACCTCGATCCCGTCGCCCTGACCTGGACGGCCTGGGGCGTCCACGGCACCCTCGCCGTCGTCCTGACCGTCCTGCGGGTCCGTGCCGCCCGGGCGCGGGAGCGGGAGGCGGACCGGGAGCGGGGGCCGCAGGAGGCGGTCTCCTCCCTGCTGGCCTGAGGTCCGCCGCGGGGCCCGTCCGGGGGTTTTCGTGGCATCCCCATTTCCTTCCTGATATAAAAACTCCCTTGCGTTTCGGGGCGAGCCTCTTGGGGACACCGTCATGCCCGACCGCAGCGACCGGATCTGGATGGACGGCAAGCTGGTCCCGTGGGACGACGCAAAGGTCAGCGTGATGACCCACACCCTCCACTACGGACTCGGGGCCTTCGAGGGGATCCGCTGCTACAAGTGCGACGACGGGCGGTCGGCCGTCTTCCGCCTCGACGCCCACGTCCGCCGGCTCTTCGACACCTGCCACATCTTCCGGCTGAAGATCCCGTACACCCCGGAGCAGGTCGCCGAGGCGTGCAAGGAAACGATCCGGGCCAACCGGCTCCAGGCCTGCTACATCCGGCCGATCGTCTTCATCGGCGACGGCGTGATGGGCGTCCACCCCGGGAACAACCCGGTCCGGATCGCCATCGCCGTCTGGTCCTGGGGCGCCTACCTGGGCGAGGAGGGGCTCAACCGCGGCATCCGCTGCAAGATCTCCTCCTTCACCCGGCCCTTCGTCAACAGCAACATGACGAAGGCCAAGGCGAACGGGAACTACATCAACTCCATCCTGGCCAAGATGGAGGCGAAGTCGCTGCAGTACGACGAGGCGATCCTGCTCGACACGGAGGGGTACGTCGCCGAGGGGAGCGGGGAGAACCTCTACCTGGTCAAGAACGGGAAGATCAAGACGCCGCCGCTGACGGCGATCCTGCCGGGGATCACGCGCGACTCGCTGATCCGCCTCTCGGCCGACCTCGGA
>CAYUME010000806.1:0-2620 GCA_964445475.1 uncultured Planctomycetia bacterium | reverse complement strand
GCGGCACGGTCGGTCGACTTGGCGTACCCGGTTGGCAAGACGGTCCCGGTGCACTGCCGAAACAGGCTCCTTGTGAAGCCCTGATGCGAGGCACGGGATCGATGCCCTGGACTGACACGCAAAATGCCGGAGCGGGTCGGATCCCCCGCATGAACCGCCCCGGTTGGAGTGCCTGTGCGCTTGCGGCGCTGGCCCTCGTCGCACCGGGTGAAGTCCGGGCCGCGGAGGTCCCGACGGCGGAGGCGTCGCAGGTGGCGGTCCGCTCGCTCGAGACGTGGCTCTCGAAGAAGCCGGCCGACCGCCCGCCGCTCGACGGACAGGACTTCGCCGCGGTCCCCCTGACGCGCGCCGACGCGGCCCGGGCTCGGACGTATCTGTGGAAGGCCCACGTCCAGGAGGCCACGGCGGCGCTTCGCGTCGAGTGGGAGCAGAAGGCGATCCGGATCGGCGAGCACACCCTGCGTTTCGACTGCAGGACGTTCGGCCGGAAGCCGGAATCCGGCTGGGACCTGTTCCTCTCGCTCCACGGAGGCGGGGGGGCGCCGAAGGCGGTCAACGACGACCAGTGGCAGAACCAGGTCCGCCTGTACCAGCCGAAACAGGGGCTTTACGTTGCGCCCCGCGCACCGACGGACACCTGGGACCTGTGGCACCAGGCGCACCTCGACGGGCTGTTCGACCGGCTCATCGAGGGGGCGGTTATCGTCATGGGCGCCAATCCGGACCGGGTCTACCTGATGGGGTACTCGGCGGGCGGGGACGGCGTCTACCAGCTGGCGCCGCGGATGGCGGACCGCTGGGCGGCGGCAGCGATGATGGCGGGCCACCCGAACGACGCCTCGCCCATCGGCCTGCGCAACATCGGCTTCGCGATCCACGTCGGCGCCCAGGACGGCGCGTACAAGCGCAACCAGGTGGCCGCCGCGTGGAAGGAGAAGCTCGAGACGCTCCGGGCCGACGATCCCGGCGGGTACGCGCACGAGGTCCACCTCCATGAGGGGATGGGACACTGGATGAACCTGAAAGACGCCTCGGCTCTGGCGTGGATGGCGACCTTCACCCGGACGCCGTATCCCGGGAAGGTCGCCTGGAAACAGGACGACGTGACGCACGCCCGGCTCTACTGGCTGGCGGTTCCCGAGGACCGGAAACGGAGCGGATCGGAGGTGGTGGCCTCCCGAGACGGGCAGGCGATCGTCATCGAGCGGGCGTCCGGCGTCGACACGCTGAACATCCTGCTCAACGACGACATGCTGGACCTGGACCGGGCGGTGGTCGTCCGCCGGGGCCGAGACGCGCTCTTCGACGGGATCGTTTCCCGGTCGCTCGCCGTCCTGGCCAGGACGCTGAACGAGCGGCGGGACCCGAAGCTCCTGTTCTCCGCGGAGATCGGCGTCCAGTTGAAGTGAGGCGATGTCGGCGTGATGGCGAATGGCCCGGACGCTCACGGAGGTGGCCATGCGAATGCGGGCCCTGACGCTTGTCCTGCTCGTCGCGCCGGGCTGCCGGGCGGCGTCTGCCCCCCGCGCGCCGGAGCCGGCGCCCGCCCCGGTCCTGGAGCGCATCACGGTCTCTCCGGACGGGGAGGCGTTCGCCCTCGCCCCGTCGGGGGCGCGGTGGATCGCCTGGGGCTTCAACTACGACCACGACTCCGCCGGGCGGCTGCTCGAGGACTACTGGGAGACGGAATGGGCGACCGTCGAAGAAGACTTCGCGGAGATGAAGGCGCTCGGCGCCAACGTCGTCCGGGTCCATCTCCAGCTTGCGAAGTTCATGCGCGCCGCCGACGCGCCCGACGCGCCGGCGCTCGGACGGCTGGCGAAGCTCCTCGCGCTGGCCGAATCGACGGGCCTGTATCTCGACATCACGGGGTTGGGCTGCTACCACAAGCAGGACGTCCCGCCCTGGTACGATGCCCTCCCCGAGGCCGGGCGGTGGGCGGTGCAGGCCCGGTTCTGGGAGGCGGTCGCGAAGGCCTGCGCCGGGAGCGACGCCGTGTTCTGCTACGACCTCATGAACGAGCCGATCCTGCCAGGGGGCAACAAGAAGGAGACCGAGTGGCTGGAGGGCGAGCTCGGGGGCAAGTTCTTCGTGCAGCGGATCGCGCTCGACCTGGCGGGCCGGACGCGGGAGGCGGTCGCCAAGGCCTGGATCGACACGATGGTCGCGGCGATCCGGAATCACGACAGGCGGACCCTGGTCACCGTCGGCGTGATCCCCTGGGCCCACGTCTTCCCGGGGGCGAAGCCGCTCTTTCACGGGAAGGAGACGGGGGCGGGGCTCGATTTCGTGAGCGTCCACTTCTACCCCAAGAAAGGAGAGGTCGAGAAGGCGGTCGCGGCGCTCCGGGTTTACGACGTCGGCAAGCCGGTCGTCGTGGAGGAGATGTTTCCGATGTCGTGCAGCCTGGAGGAGCTGGACGCCTTCGTCGAGGCCTCGCGCGAGGTCGCGGACGGGTGGATCGGGTTCTACTGGGGGAAGCGGATCGATGAGTACAGGCCGGAGGACGGCCTCTCCGGGGCGATCACGCGGGGCTGGCTGGAGTGTTTCAGGGGAAAGGCGAAGGGGATGCGGAATTGAGGCGATGAAGGTCGCCGCGGCTCTCTGCGGCGAGAATCCG
>CAYUME010000805.1:0-2624 GCA_964445475.1 uncultured Planctomycetia bacterium | reverse complement strand
CTCGCAGGCGAAGGCCGTCTCGACGGCGGCGCACCTGCGGGGGGACGCGGCGCTCGCCCACCTCGCCCTCGACCAGCTCCACTGGGTCGTCGGCCGCAACCCGTTCGGCCAGAGCACGATGGTCGGGGAGGGGTACGACTTCGCGCCGCAGTACACCGCCCGGTCCGGGGACATCGTCGGGGCGCTGCCCGTCGGCATGAAGAGCCTCGGCAACCGCGACCTTCCGTACTGGCCGGCGACGAACGTCTGGAACTACAAGGAGGTCTGGGTCCACCCCGTGGCGCGGTGGCTGGCCCTGATGGAGGACCTGGAGGGACCGGCGATCGTGCGAGGGAGAAGCGACGGACCCGTGACGTTCGCGGCGGCCGGTGTGAAGGACGCCGTTACGGCGACGCCGCGCGACGGCCGCTTCGAGGCCCGCCTCTCCGTGGGTGCGTACGAAGCCCGGTGCGGCGCGGTCCGGAAGCGCGTGACGCTCCTGCCCGCGTCCGTCGTCGAGCTCGACCTGCGCCCGGAAAAGGCGCTCGACCTGGCCCTCTCGCACAAGGCGGAGGCGGGCGGAAAAGTGCGGATCGCCTTGGAGGCGCGGGGGAGCGGGTCGCACGCCTTCGTCCTGCGCGCACACAACCTGCGCGTGCCGGAGGCGACGCGGTCCGCGACGCTCAAGGCGGGGGAACCGGGGACGGTCGACTGGACGTGCGAACTGGAGGATCCCGACGCCCCCTGGGTGGCCGTCGTCGTGCCCGACGGGGACCTGCGCCAGCGCGTCGAGGCGGTCTGCTCCGCGCGCGACTGACGCGCGCTAGCCCCCGCGCACGTGGCGCAACGCCGGGTCTCCCGTCCGCTTCAGCCAGGGAATCAGCTCCGTTTCGGTCAGCTCCCGGACCACGTCCGGGTTCACGGCGGCGACGTCCTTCATCTCGTGCGGGTCCGCCTTCAGATCGTACAGCGTCGCGCGCGGCGGCGCGTCGGCCGCGAGCGTCAGGACCAGCTTGTACCGGAGCGTCCGGACGCCCCGGCTGCCGAGGCCGGGCTGGTCGGAGGGGATCTTCAGGTAGAGCTGCGAGGAGGGGCGCGGGCCCTCGCCCGTCAGGAGAAACCGCGCGTGGCTGGTCCCCTGCATGGCCGCGGGGACGGCGTCCGCCTGTCCCAGAAGGCCCAGCAGGGTGGGGGCCAGGTCGGGAACCGAGATCAGCAGGTCGTCCCGGCGCGGCCGGATGCGCCCCGGCCACCGGACGATCAGCGGGATCCGCATCGACTCCTCGTAGGGGTTGTTCTTCGTCGCCTCGTTGTGCGATCCGACGCAGTTCCCGTGGTCGGAGGTGAAGAGGACGATCGTGTTCTCCTGGAGCCCGGCGGCGTCGAGGGCGTCGAGGATGCGGCCGAACTGGTCGTCGACGCCGGTGATGTTCGCGAAGTAGTTCCGCGTCTGGGCCAAGGCCAGCCGGGACATCGGGGTTTTGCCGCCCGTGTCCACGTTGGGGCGGACGAGCAGGTCCTTGTCCGGGCGCCCCGCATAGGCCTCCAGGTACCGCTTCGGGAACTGGGTGTACGGGGTATGGGGCGGGTTCATGGAGACGACGAGCGCGAAGGGCTTCCCCGCCTCGCGGAAGGCGCCGCCCTCGTTCCGGAGGTACCGGATGGCCAAGTCGGCCTCGTGCTCCGGCCCCCACTGGTCGACATAGCGGAAGCCGTCCCGTGGGGCCTCCGTGTCCCAGTACATCGGCTTGAGGTGGACGTCGTACGTCCCGTAGGCGTGCCAGAAGCCGAAACCGTGCCGGCGTGCCGGCGGGCACCACTCGTTCCACTTCGGCTGGCCTCGGTTGTTGGCGCAGTCGACGTAGGGCGGGCGCGGCGAGTCGAGGTGCCACTTCCCGATGTACCCCAGGCTGTAGCCCCGGCCCTTCAGGACGTCGGACCAGCAGCGGGCGTCTGCCGGAAGCTCGCACCCATGCGGCTCCGTGTGGCTCGTGCAATTGGAGAGGACGCGGTTGGCATGCGGGTAGGCGCCGGTCATCAGCATCGCCCGGAAGGGGCTGCAGACGGGGTAGTTGGAGACGGCCTGCGTGAAGACGACGCCCTCCGCCGCGAAGCGGTCGAGGCGGGGCGTGACGACCGGGTCCTCGCCGAGGACGCCCAGCGCCTGGCCGCGCCACTGGTCGGGGAAGACGAGGAGCAGGTTGGGGGGCTCCGCCGGTGCCGCGCCAAGCGCCGCCGGGGCCAGCAGCGCGAGGGTCAGGACGGAGATCCCCGTCGCGGGGGGGGCGCTTCGCGCCATGGCGCATCTCCTGAACGGGACGGACGCTCGTCGCGAGAGGGCGGACCTGATCCTACCGGATGCGGTTGCCTCGTCAAGCGCGGTGTGGAAGGGGTTGGTCCCCCGCAGCCCGGGCTGGTGTTCCCCGGCGGGGGACAAACCCCTCCCACATCGGGACATGTCCGGTCGTTTCGAGGCATTGATGGAATGAAACAAAAGGAGATTGCTCCCATGCGCTCCCGAAGGGTTCTCCTCGGAGGGCTTTCCGTCCTGGCCCTCGCTACCGCCGCCCCCGCCGCCGTCGTCGTCTACCCCGCACCGGAGGGAGAAACGCTCTCCCAGGACTCCGAGGTCGCCGTCGACGGGA
>CAYUME010000804.1:0-2636 GCA_964445475.1 uncultured Planctomycetia bacterium | reverse complement strand
CGCCCTGGACGCCCAGGCGGCGCAATACGCCCTCGAGCGCCGGCTGCCCCAGCGGTTGGAGGCGATCCTGGTCGAGGCGGAGGCGGCGACGGCGGAGGAGATCGGGGCGTTGCTGGGGCCCTCGCCCGAGCGCATCACGACCCGCATCCCGTCGCCGACGGCGGTCGCCCCCGGGCCGGGTCCCGCGTCGGAGGGGCCCCGCCGGTGCGTTCCGTCCGCCGTCCTCTTCGGCTGGCTGATCATGGAGCGGGGGGAGTGCATCGGGCGCCGCTTCCCCCTCGGCGACCGGAACCTGATCGGGCGTAGTCCGGACGTCCAGGTTCATCTCTCCGACTCGGACGTCTCCCGGCACCACGCGATGCTCGAGTTCGATCCCACCACGTACAGGCCCATCCTGACGGACATGGGCAGCCGGAACGGGACGCGCCTTTGTGGCACGCCGGTACAGGGGCCCGTCCCGCTCAAGCACGGCGACCGGCTGGAGGTCGGGAAGGCGATCCTGCGGCTCGATCTGGTCTCCATGCCTGTCGTCCGGATTCGACCTCTTGGTCCTTCCACGGGTCGTGCGCTGTTCGGTGGAATGTCGAAGGACTCGAGCGGCGAAGAGGAGAAAGGCTTTGGTAAGTAATGGATTGGCGCGATCGACCACGCCAGTGGCGTAGCCGTATCATATTGTTGTAAAATGCGATGCGACTATTTTCTCCTATTACATTGAATCCGGTTGACTTTCTTTTTGTCTATGATATCATACTATTCCCATAGGATTAACGGAGGCCATATGGCCCTATACAACGACAACTCACTGTCGATCGGGCGGACTCCATTGGTGAGGATCAACCGGATCACGAACGGGGCCAAGGCGACGGTCCTGGCCAAAATCGAAGGGCGGAATCCCGCCTACTCCGTCAAGTGCCGGATCGGCGCGGCGATGATCTGGGACGCGGAGAAGCGGGGGGACATGAAGCCGGGGCGCGAGATCATCGAGCCGACGAGCGGCAACACGGGAATCGCGCTCGCCTTCGTGGCGGCCTCGCGCGGCTATCCCCTGACGCTGACGATGCCCGAGACGATGAGCCTCGAGCGCCGCAAGGTCCTCCAGGCGCTCGGCGCGAAGCTGATCCTGACCGAAGGGGCGAAGGGGATGCCGGGGGCCGTGGCGAAGGCGGAGGAGATCGCGGCCTCCGATCCCGGGCGCTGGTACCTGCCCCAGCAGTTCAAGAATCCGTCCAACCCCTTGATCCACGAGAAGACGACCGGGCCGGAGATCTGGGCGGACACGGACGGGGCCGTCGACGTCTTTGTGGCCGGCGTGGGGACGGGCGGGACGATTACGGGGGTTTCCCGTTTCCTCAAGAAAACGAAGGGCAAGCCGGTCCTTTCCGTTGCCGTCGAGCCGGTGAAGAGCCCGATCCTCTCGCAGAGGCGCGCGGGGCAGGACCTGAAGCCGGCCCCGCATAAGATCCAGGGGATCGGGGCGGGGTTCGTCCCGGACGTCCTCGACCTTTCCCTGGTGGATCGGATCGAGACCGCCTGTGACGAAGAGTCGATCGAGATGGCGCGCCGGCTCGCCCGCGAGGAGGGGATCCTCGCCGGGATCTCCTGCGGCGCGGCGATGGCCGTCGCGATCCGGCTCGCCCGCGAGCCCGAGATGGCGGGGAAGACGATCGTCACGATCCTCCCCGACTCCGGCGAGCGGTACCTGTCGACGGTGCTCTACGAGGGGCTGCTGCAGAACGCGTAACCGGGCGGGTCGGGTTGGTCCGTCGCCGGGCCGCGCCTGTGCCCTTCGGGGTGGGGGGGGCTGGGGGGGGCGCGAAGGCGGACGACCCGCTTTATTATCACTATTTCCCTGTCGAAAGGATTTCGTCATGACCGACGCCGCGCGACCGCTCGGATTGGGCACCCTGGCGCTCCACGCGGGGCAGGAGCCGGATCCCGCGACCACCGCACGGGCCGTGCCGATCTACGCCACGACCAGCTACGTCTTCAAGAGCACGGACCATGCCGCGAACCTCTTCGCGCTGAAGGAGTTCGGGAACATCTACACGCGACTGATGAACCCGACCACCGACGTCCTCGAGAAGCGCCTGGCCGCATTGGACGGCGGCGCCGCCGGCCTGGCCTTTGCCAGCGGGCAAGCTGCCATCACCGCGGCGATCCTGACGATCACCCACGCCGGCCAGAACTTCATCGCCTCGACCAGCCTCTACGGCGGCACCTGGACCCTCTTCACCCAGACGCTCAAGAGGCTCGGCGTGGAGGTCCGCTTCTTTCATCCCGACCAGCCGGACGAGATCCGGAAGCTCGCCGACGCGAACACCCGCTGCGTTTACATCGAGTCGGTGGGAAACCCGAAGAACGACGTCCCCGACTTCGAGGCGATCGCGGACGCGGCGCATGCCGTGGGGGTGCCCCTCCTGGTCGACAACACCGTGCTGACGCCCGCGCTCTTCCGGCCGATCGACCACGGCGCGGACGTGGTCGTCTACTCGACCACCAAGTTCCTGGGCGGCCACGGCGTCCACATCGGCGGGGCGGTGGTGGACGGCGGGCGGTTCCCCTGGGCGAAGGACCCGAATCGCTGGCCGGAGTTCTGCGCGCCGGACGAGTCGTACCACGGCGTGGTGCTGGCCGAG
>CAYUME010000803.1:0-2651 GCA_964445475.1 uncultured Planctomycetia bacterium | reverse complement strand
ATACCCCAGGATGTGCCTCGCGTACTCCTCCTGCACCCGGTACACCCGTCCGCCCCCCTTCACAAAGATGAAATCCGCCGACTGCGCGATGTTCACCGCCGAAAAGTCGTACCGCAACGCCCGTTCCCGCTCGATCCGGTTCTGCCGCGACCGCTCCTCCCGGATCGTGTTGGCGATCACGCTGCGCGTCATCACCCCCGCGTACACCTCGTAGATCGTCGCCGTCCCGTACGTCCGGTTCTTCACGTGGTGCAGCCGCCTCACGTCGTCCCGCATCGCCCACACCAGCGCCGCCGGCGTCTCCTTCTGTTCCGTCCCCTCCTTCTCCGCCGGCCCTTCCTCCCACCGGTACATCGTCGACCTCGGCAGCGACAGCGTCTTGCAGAGGTCAGCCACCGGTTTTCCCGCCTCCCGCTGGGTCTTTCCGTATTCCAGCATCAGTTGCCGGTATTTTTCCGGGTACCGCCGGCCCTGGGGCGGGGGACCTCCGTTTGCGTCCCTGTTTTTTCCCCCGCCCCTCGCCCAGGACCTGCGTCCTTACCGCCTCATTCACCGACTCGAGGTCCTTCACCTTCAGCTCCAGCAGCTCCCGTTCCCGCTGGGACTGCCGCAGCTTTTCCTCCAGCTCCGCCCGCTTCGGGTCCTCCGGCACCCCCTTCGGACCCGGCTTTCGCGGCTTCATCCACTCGATCGCCGACGCCAGAAACCGCTCCTCCAGACGATAATAGTGGTTGCGGGAGATCCCCAGCGTCCGGCACGCCTCCGTCACCGTCACGAGGCCGTGCGTGACCGCCATCACCATCTGGATCCGCTTCCACTCGGGAGCGCTCTCCAGCCTCGTCTTCCCCCTCATCGCCTAGCCCTCCTTCCGGGCTTCCGACGGCGTCACGGATGGCTGGAGCGGCGGGCGGCCCGGCCGCCGCGGCGCCTCCGGCGTCGCCGGGAGCGTCTGCGCCAATTCGCTCGTTTTGGCCTTCCGGGGCCCGTATTTGCGGCTTTTCCCCGCCCCCATCCCCAGCAGCTTCCGCGACACCCGCACCAGGCTTTTCATCCGCCGGTGCTCCTGCCTGAGCGTCTCCGTCTCCTCCGCCATCGCCGCCGTCCCGATCCCCGGCGCCCGCCCCCGCCCCGATCCGCTCGGCAGCAGGGCCGCCGACAGCATCGCGCGGACCATCTTCTCCTCCAGCTTGTAATACTGCAACGGTTTGAGACCCGTCTCCTGGCACGCCTTTGAGATCGGCTTCTCCCCGGAGAGCACCTCCAGGACCATCGCCACCTTCGCCTTCGCCGGCGCGTCCGTCACCTCCATCCGGTCCAGCGGCATCTTCCTGCGCTTCATGGCTTGTCTCCTCGTGGGGGTTCAGATCCGTACGGTTCAGCTCCACGCCGTCCAGCAACACGACGAAGTCCGTCCCGTCCTTCCGGACCGTCAGGTCGTCCTCGCCCATCGGCATCTGGCCGATCAGCCGCGGCAACGGGTCGGCCAGCGACAGCTCCCGCTCGTTCGCCGCGATCCGCTTCTCGACCTCCGCCTTGAGCGCCGCCCCGTACTGGAAATACCGCTCCGCCGGCGCGGCGTTCCCGATCCCCGTGTGCGGCCTCTGGAAGTTGTAGTAGTTGATCCAGTGCCCCAGCCGCTCCCGCATCGAGTCGAGATCCCCCATCACCACCTGCGCCAGCCACTCCTTCTTCATGTGGCCCCAGAAAGACTCGATCTTCCCCAGCGTCTGCGGGTGGTGCGGCCGCGATGTGATGTGCTTGATCCCTTCCCGCTTGAGCTCCCGCTGGAAGTCCGTCTCCCCGTGCCAGCTCTTGTACTGCCGCCCGTTGTCGGTGAGGATTTCCAGCGGCCTCCCGTACGTGGCGTTCGCCCTGCGCAGGACCTCGAGCACCAGCTTCCCCGATTGCCCCGCGTAGAGCCCCCAGCCCGCCATGTACCGCGAGTGGTCGTCGAGAAAGCCGATCAGATAGACCTTGAGGCCCCCCGTGATGGTGAAAAGGGTGATGTCGGACTGCCAGAGGTGGTTCGGCTTCGCCCGCTCGAAGGACTGGGGCTTCCACGTCGCCCGTTTCCTGCGGACGACCCGCTTCTGGAGGAGGTTCTCCTCCTTCAGCGTCGCGTGGACCTGACGGAAGCGGATCGGCGTAAACAGCGTCCGCCGGATCCAGTGCAGGATGCGGTTCGAGCCGAAGCAGGGGTGTTGCTGCTTGACCGCGAGGATCTGCTCGCGCAGCTTTGGGTGGACGGCCGCTTTGCCGTCGGCTTTGCGGTTCTTGCCCCGCGGGCGGTTCGCGAGTGCCGCTTCGCCGCCCGACTTGTACCGCTTCTTCCAGAGATAGTAGGTGTGGTGGCTGACGCCGTACACCCGCTCGACCTCCGGCGGCGTCAGATTTTTCTCCAAGGCCGCCTTGACGACCCGGACCTTGTACTCCAACGGGTACCGCTTGAGCCTCGCATCCTTCCGATCCCCAGCCATCCGGACCCCCTTTCTGCCCCATGCGGGGCTTCGGGAGGCCCAAAAGTGTCACCTGAATTATTCAGCCAATGTGTCTCACTCCGCTCGCGCTATCCCACCAGTTGCATCTAGAATACGGCTGTTCTTCCAGTTCCCTGGAAAGGGGAAGGTTTCAAAGCAGTCGGACGGAGCGTA
>CAYUME010000802.1:0-2657 GCA_964445475.1 uncultured Planctomycetia bacterium | reverse complement strand
CCCGCGGGGGCAGCGGCCGGACGGGCCGGATTCTGACCGGACAGGACGCCACCGTCAAGCATTGTCGGGCGCCCCTTGAGGCCCAGGTGCCGGGTCCGGTAGGAGGGTCCTCGGAGGTGGATGGCGCGGCCGCGCTCCAGGACGCGGTCGAGGATCGCCTCGGCGAGATCCGGATCATGGAGGACCTTGCCCCACGCCTCCACGGGCTTGTTCGTGGTGAAGAGCATCGGACGGCGCTTGAGATACCGCTCATTGACAACCTGGAAAAGGACATTGGCGGCGTCGGGCGGATGGGTGAGATAGCCGACCTCGTCGATGACGAGGACGTGCGGGTGGACGTAGCGGACGAGAGCCTCCTGCAGGCGGCCGGCGCGCCCCGCGGCGGCGAGGTCGTCGATCAACTCCACCACCGTGGTGAAGAGGGCGTCGAAGCCGTTCTGGATGGCGCGGTAGGCGATGGCGATCGCCAGCGACGTCTTCCCCGTCCCTGTCGGGCCGGCGAAGATGAGGCCCCGCCCCTCCGTCACGAGCTCGGGCCCCAGGTAGCTGCCCAGCAGCCGTTGCTCGACCGAGGTCTGAAACGTGAAATCGAATTCCTCGATGGTCTTGAGGAATGGGAATCGGGCGCGGCGCACCGCCCGCTGGATGCGCGTCTGGACGCGGTGGGCGACCTCCTCCGCCACGAGGACGCTCAGGTAGTCCCGGTAGCTCATGCCCTCTGCCTCGGCCCGCGCGGCCAGCTCCGCATGGAGACGACGCACGGTCGGCAGGTGGAGGCGGCGCAGCATCCCGTCGAGATCCGCGGGCGCCTCGACGCCCGCGCAAACGCCGCGCCCTCGCTCCGCTCGGTCACGGCGTTTGCAGGGTAAGGGTGTCCCCAGGGCGGGGGGCCTTAACGCCGGCCCCCCGCGCCCCCCGGCCCGGGGGGCGACGAGGAGGAGCGGGGTCGGGGTGGGGGTGTTCATGCCGTCTCCTGGAGAAGGTCCGAGACGTATTCCGCGCCATAGAGACGACGCGAGAGCGCCTCCCGCATCGCCGCGAGGAGCCGCACGCCGCCGTGAGTCCCCAGGAGGCCGTACAGGGTCTCGACGTCGCCCTTCCACATCCACGGGCGGGCGTGGACGACTTCCGTGAGAAACGCCTCCGCCCCGGGGCCCAGCTCGAGGATCTGCTGGCGTTTCAGGTAGAGCCGGCCCCGCTCGCCGCTCACCGCCGCCAGCATCTGGGCGCGGTGCTCCGGGCGCCAGGACGTGTTTCCCGTCTCCGGCACCCGCGGGTGCTCCGCCACGTGATGCCGGGCCACGACCCGCACGCGGTCCGGGTAGAGGAAGAGCGTCCCCGGCATCCCGATGGCCCCCGGCGGCATGGAGTAGCGCACGCCCCGGTGCTCGACGAAGGCCGTGGGACCGACGGTGACCGGGAAGCGCAACGGATACTCCGCCGGCGGGATCGCCAGCCCCCGCAGCCGCGCCCGCTCCTCCGCGATCCGCGCGGCGGGGATGATCTTCGTGGCCCGCGAGGGACGGCGCTCGTTGACCTCCCGGAGCCACTCGGCCAACTGCCGCTCGAGATCCGCCCGGTCGAAGAAGCGGCGGACTTTGAAGAAGGAGCCCTTGACCCACTTGACGAGGTTCTCCACCGACCCCTTCTGGTTGGCCATCGCCGGCGTGCACAGCTCCGCCGCCACCCGGTAGTCGACCATCACCTGGGCGAAGGTGGGGTTCCACTCGATGCGCGAGCCTTCGCGGGAGATCACGATCGTCTTCGGGTTGTCGAAGACCGAGACGAGCGGGATGCCCTGGAAGTCCTCGTAGGCCGAGAGGAGCGAGCGCACCAGCGACTCGACCCGCTCGTCGGGGACGAGCGCGACGTGGCTCCAGCGCGACCACTTCAGGCGCGAGGCGAAGAAATGGATCCGCTCCGTCTCCCCCGTCCCGTAGTAGCGGACGTCGACCTGGCCGAAGTCGTGCTGGGAGAATTCGCCGGCGAGCCCCTCGAAGCGGACGATCGGGCTCACCGTCCCGCTGCGCAGCGACGCCACCAGCGCGTAGAGGGCCGTCTTGCCCCCCGCGTAGCCCGCATTGCGGGCCCGGTGCAGCAGCTCGACGGTCGGCAGGCCGGGCTCCGCCTCGAGGGTCTTCCGGACCAGGCCGGCGTAGGGATCCGCGCAGGAGGGACGGCCCACGGGCCGCTCAGCGGCGATGCGGGGGGGGGACTCGGCCGGCTCGGGCGTTTGCCTCGCGATCCGCGCCACGGTGCGACGCGACATCCCGGTCGTCCGGGCGATCGTCTCCAGCGTCAGGCCGGCCTTCTTCAGCACGTGGACCTCGTGTCGCTTCATCGAGTCGTACATGGAGCCCTCCCCACCCCGGCGGGCCCCCATGGCCCGCCGTCGGGAGGGAAAGGCTACCGGCGTTTCCGCTTCCTGTCTGCCCGGATCGGCGTCGCCCCGGCCCCCCGGGCCCGTCCGGCCGCCGCCGGCCGCCCCTTGGGGGGACTGGACACAGTGCCATAATTTCCGGAATTTGCGGTGTCATAGTTTCCGGAACCGGCACCTACGCCCGAGGCCCGCCAGAGATACTGCAACCACCCCACGTTGCGGTGTTTTTGTTGAGGGCCGCCCCGGCTGCCGTTCAGAGTACGAACAAACGGCTGGG
>CAYUME010000801.1:1800-2661 GCA_964445475.1 uncultured Planctomycetia bacterium | reverse complement strand
GCGGACGTGCTGCTCGCGGCGTACCGCAAGACAGACGGCGGCTTCGCGCGGACCCGCGGGCGGTGTGCCGCCGAGCACAACTCGATTCGCGTCTCGGCCCCGCTCCCGGAGGGGGACACGATCGGGACGGCGATGAGCCTCGCGTGCCTGGCGGTCGCGAACGAATGGAACGGATGACCCGCCCCGCCGTTCAATTCCCCCCGCGTTCCGCGAGCGCCGCGCGGGCGCAGTGACGGTCCGGCCCCGCCCGCGTTCGTCGTCATCGGAACAGGTCGCCGGTTCGGTCTGCACGCCGGTTGTGCTTCGGCAGCATGCGCCACAGGTCGAAGCGCCTCGTGAGCGGTCGCGCGGGGCGGAAGCCCGTGAAGCTCGCGCGGTCGTAGGGGCCGAGCACGGCGCCGCCTCCTCCGCAGCCCATGCCCGACGGATCCATCGCCAGCGGATGTTCGCGGTTCACGGCACATCGCGCCCGGAGTTCTCATTCCGCGGAATAATTATTCCGCAATTTTCGCACATCGACGTCACCCCGGAGACGCCTCCGTCCGGATGGGACCCGCGGGGCACACGCTGTTCAGGACTAAAGAGAATGCGTTCTAATCCCAGAGAATGTTTTTTATTTCTCTCCAGGTCGACGGGTGTCGTTAGCGGCTGACAGAGCATGGGGCATGGGCCACTCGGGTCGGATGGGCGAACGGGCGTGCTCGACGTTCGCCTCTCGCGTGACAGGTCGTCGACACCGGGGGGGCCTCGTTCGGTCGCCCTGGCCGGGCAGACCGACGGGCCGGCGTCGGTCGAGCACGGAGCCCTGGACGGAAAAACTGCGGACCCTGTTCAACTAACCCGTGGAGTCTTGTTGCCGCG
>CAYUME010000801.1:0-1790 GCA_964445475.1 uncultured Planctomycetia bacterium | reverse complement strand
AGTCTGCCGCCAAGATCGCCAAGGTGAACAGAGAGGACGCCAAGATGTTGTTCTTGGCGTTCTTTCAGTGCCTCTTGGCGTTCTGGGCGGCTACTCTCGGTTGCGGTTCGACCGCGCTGGGGGACAGGGCACGTGATTCATAGCGCATCCGGATGAAAGCCGTCCCGGAAGCCCTGCGCCCTCCTTATTCTATGGCCATCCCGAAGCGCTGGAATCCTGCAACTTAATGTGAAATTAACGCGGTCTTTATTATTGCTTCATGCCTTTCCCCTACAGTCCGCCGCAGTACATCGCGCGCAGGGAAGGCCCCCGAGGGGGGCCGGCGCGCGGAACGACGGATGGAAAGGAGGAGTCCATGAGGCTGGTCCTGGGAACGTTGCTGGCGGCCGGGCTGGCGACCGCGACATACGCCGAGGACGCGGAGACCGCCCGGCTGCGCGAACTGGCGGCGAAGGAGAAGCAGCAGGAGCAGGCGGATCTGCCCGCCCGCGTCAGCGCGCTGGAGAAGAAGCTCGAGAAGACGACGTCGTCAGACTTCCGGGCCTACTGGAAGGACGGGCTGAACTTCGAGACGGCCGACAAGATCTTCAAGATGGCCATCGGCGGACGGGTTTATGCCGACTTCGTGTGGATCAAGGAAAACGACGACATCGTCGCGCACTGGGGGGACATGGAGGACGGCGTGGAGTTCCGCACGGCGCGGCTCGACGCCGGCGGCACCCTCTTCCACCAGCTCTACTTCAAGATCCAGTACGACTTCGCCCCCGGGACGGCCTCGGCGAAAGACATCTACCTGGGCGTCAAGGACCTGCCCGTCGTCGGCAGCGTGCAGGTCGGCCACTTCAAGGAGCCCTTCAGCATCGAGGAGCTCACCAGCAGCCGCTTCATCACGTTCATGGAGCGGAGCACGTCCAACCAGGCGTTCACGCCCGGCCGGAACATGGGCTTCATGGCGACCAACACCGTCCTCGAGGATCGCATGTCGTGGGCGATCGGCGTCTTCAAGGACGTCAACGACCAGGCCGTCAGCTGGAACGAGGGCGAGTGGTGCGGCACCATGCGGATCACGGGCCTGCCGTACTACGAGCGGGACGGGAAGGAGCTGGTCCACGTCGGGCTCGGCGCGTCCTACCGCGCGAACACCAACGACACCGTCCGCTACCGCGCCCGCCCCGAGATCCACACCGACGACCGCCTCGTCGACACGGGCAGCCTGTCGGCCGACGTCGACGACACGATCCTCCTGGCGCCCGAGCTGGCCGTCGTCTACGGCCCGTTCTCGCTCCAGGCCGAGTACTTCCTCAGCGACAACAATTCGAAGACGTACGACGACCCGAGCTTCAGCGGCTACTACGTCTTCGGAAGCTTCTTCGTGACGGGCGAGTCCCGGAAGTACAAGACGAGCACGGCGGCCTTCGACCGCGTCAAGCCGAGCGCGCCCCTTTTCGGCAAGGAGGGCGGATTCGGCGCGGTGGAACTCGCGGTCCGGTACTCGTCCCTCGACCTGAACGACAACGCCGTCTACGGCGGCCTCCTCACGGACATCACGGCCGGCGTGAACTGGTACCTCAACCCGAACATGCGGATCATGCTCAACTACATCAATGCGAACGTCAAGGACCGCACGGCGTCGAAGTGGGACGGCAAGGAGGACATCTTCATGATGCGCTACCAGTTCGACTTCTAGGATCGATCCGGGCGCGCGCCCGCGCGCGCCCCCGGCCGATGCCGGGCGCGTGGATAGGCGCGGGCGCGCGCGATTTGTTCGACAGGGACTTGTCAATGATAAG
>CAYUME010000800.1:2265-2663 GCA_964445475.1 uncultured Planctomycetia bacterium | reverse complement strand
GCGCGGACGGCGAAGGCGATGACGGCGAGGTCGTCGTTGAACTCGCGCTCGAACCGCGACACGTCGCCGGCGTAGTCCACCCCCTTGTTGAACCGCCCGGTGAACTTCGGCGCGACCGTCTGCGCGGGGATCCCCTCGTCGGCGACCGCGGCGAGGATGAAGAGGAGCTCGAGCGGCGTCTGCGGCTGGTCGGTCTCGTCCATCGAGACCTCGGTGACGAACGCGCCGCCGCCTTTCGCCTCGTCCACCCGCCGATAGATCCTCCCCGCCTCCTGGACGGCCAGGAGGTATTTGCGCGCGATCGCCTCGACCTGCGCGGGCGAAACCGCCAGGGGCGCCTCGATCCCGGGCACGCGCGCGATCTTGAAAGTTCATCGCGACGCCCCAGTATCGCTCCA
>CAYUME010000800.1:0-2255 GCA_964445475.1 uncultured Planctomycetia bacterium | reverse complement strand
GCACGCGCAGCGTCCCGGCGAGGTCCGCGTGCTTCCGGACGAAGGCCGCGACGGCCTCCGGCGCGGCCGGCTTGCCGGTGAAGTCGGCCACGTCCAGCGTGAAGAAGTCGCTCGACGCGAGGAAGGCCTCCACGGTCTTCAGGCCGATGTGGTCGGCGTCGACGAAGTAGGGATCCGTCCAGCCGAGGGCGCGCGCCGCGGCGTCGGCCTCGGCGCGGACGTCGGCGGGCCGCGTGCCGACGATCGCGTGCTCGCGGTTGGACTTGTTCCAGACGGGGGCGATCGCGACGCCGAGATCGCGGGCGCGGACGAGGGCCGCGAGCTGGGCCCGCCCCTGGCGGGCGAAGCGGTCGCCGACGCCGAGGCTGTAACGGGTGAGATTCACGGGAAGTTCCTCGATGCGAGCGGTGCGAATTCCGACAAGAATTAAACGTAAACGTTTAAGTAACCGATCCAATGCCAGGCGTCAAGGCCTTCGTGGGGGGACGCGCCGCCGCGCCGGCGTCACGGGGACAGCACGTACTCGACCAGGGCGTCGAGATCCTCGCGGCTCAGGGTCGAGACGCGGCCGTGCCGGTCGCCCGGGTTGTGCGTCGTCAGGACCTCCTTCACCGTCACCGCACGGCCGTCGTAGAGATAGGGCGCCGTGCGCCAGGCCTCCACGAGGGTGGGGGTGTCGAAGGCCTTGCCCTGGTCGAGCCCCTGCCCCAGCCCGAGGTCGTGGGTCTTGAGGTCCGTGAAGAGCGGCGGCGGGTGGCAGACGGCGCAGCCGGCGGCGACGAAAACCGCCTCCCCGCGCTTCGCGGCCGGGCGGAGGGCGCCCCGCGCGCGGTGCGGGCTCGGGACGGGGCGCAGGCTCTTCAGGTAGGCTTCGACCGCCCCATACTCCTCCTCCGGCAGAACGGTGAACTGGATGAACCGGAACCCCGCGCGCACGGCGGCCTCGAAATCCTCGCGGATGCCGAGGCTCATGGACGGCGGCGTCTGCGACGCCATCAGCATGGTCCTCGTGTTCTTGGGGTTTCCGATGCCGTCGTTCAGGAGGTCCCAGTTCAGGCCGTCCGTCCGCGCATCGGGGTGGCACGAGGCGCAGCTCTGCCAGGTCTGGAAGCAGCGGCCGGCGTCGTGGAAGATCATCTCGCCGCGCCGCCCGACGCTCGGCGCCGCCGGCGTCCCGAGCGGGATCGACCGGACCGCGGGGCGGGGCGAGGGCGCCAGGTCCACCGCGGCCAGGCTGTCCGAGAAGTACTCGGCGGCGTAGAGGCGTCCCGCCGCCGCGGCCACGCCCCGCGGGCCGGCCCCGGCGAGGCGGATCCTCCGCCGGAAGGCGTGCAGGAACGAGAGGTCGTTCGGGACGTCGCCGCCGTGCGCGGTCACGTCGGAGACCTTCGTCCCGGCCGCCGCGCGGTCGAGCTTCTCGTGGAGCGCGGCGCGGTCGATCACGCTGACCTCGTGGGTGCCGGCATGCGCCACGCAAAGCCACGCCCCGTCCTCCGAACAGGTCACGCCCCATGGATTGGCCGCCCCGAGGTCGACGCTGTCGAGCAGGACCGTGTTGACGGCCTTGAGGTCCGGGACGTGAAGGACGCTGATCGCGTTCGTGTTCATCCAGCCCCGCTCGAGCTGGGTCGTCGGCAGGGCGTAGCGGGAGAGCAGGTGCGTGACGTACGCGAACCGCCCGTCGGGGGAGACGCAGAGGCCCCGCAGCCCGTTGCTCCCGTTGGGCAGGGGGATCGTCGCCGCCACCGCGTTCGTCCCCGTGTCGATCACGGAGACGGCCGCCGCCGTGACCTCCCCGTTGGCGGGGCCGGCCGGGAGGTGGTTGGCGACCAGGAGCCGGCGGCCGTCCGGCGTCAGGGCGGCGGCCACGGGCTCGCGGAGGACGGCGACGCGCGCCGTCTCCTTCCCGGACGCCACCTCGAGGACCGAGACGGTGTGGTCGAACCGGTTGCAGACATAGAGCCGGGCGCCGTCGGGGCTCACCGCCAGCGCGGACGGCGTGTGTCCCGCCGGGATCACCCCGGACGCCGCGAGCGTCCCCGTGTCGATCACGTGCACGCGCCCCTCGGGGGCCGCGCCGGCGACGTACAACCGCTTCCCGTCCGGCGACAGGGCCAGCCCGGCGGGGCGGGAGGGCAGCGGGATCGACTTCACGACCTTGTCGCCGGCAACGTCGAACGCCAGGACCTGCTTCGCGGTGTGCGCGGCGACGTAAAGCGTCTTCCCGCCCCGGTCCGCGACCAGCGCCAGCGGCG
>CAYUME010000799.1:0-2664 GCA_964445475.1 uncultured Planctomycetia bacterium | reverse complement strand
GGTCGGTCGACCTCACGCGGCTGGCCGGTCTCAAGCCGGCCGCGGTCATCTGCGAGATCCTGCAGGAGGACGGGTCCTCGGCCCGGTTGCCGGAGCTGCAGGCGTTCTGCCGGAAGCACGAACTGCCGCTGGCGAGCATCCAGGACCTCATCGAGTACCGCCGCCGGAACGAGCGGCTCATCGACCACGTGGTCGAGGTCAAGCTTCCTACGCGATTCGGGCCGTTCGATCTGCACCTCTACCGGTCTACCGTGGACGACTACCTGCACCTGGCGCTCTGCCGGGGAGGCGTCGGCCGGGTGGTGGACGGGATTCACGTCATCCAGACGGACCCGGTCCTGGTGCGCGTTCACAGCGAGTGCCTGACCGGCGACGTGTTCGGGTCGATGCGCTGCGACTGCGGAAACCAGCTGCACGACGCGCTCTGGCTCCTGTCCAAGGCCGAGCAGGGGTGCCTTCTCTACATGCGGCAGGAGGGGCGCGGGATCGGTCTCGTGAGCAAGCTCCATGCCTACGCCCTGCAGGAAAAGGGGTACGACACGGTGCAGGCCAACGAGAAGCTCGGGTACCCGCCGGACCTGCGCGACTACGGGACGGGGGCCCAGATCCTGAGCGACCTGGGTATCCGGAAGATCCGCCTCCTCACGAACAACCCGAAAAAGATCGTCGGCCTCAACGGCTACGGCCTGGAGGTCGTCGAGCGCGTTCCCCTCGAGGTGCCGCCCACGAAGGAGAACGCCGATTATCTCCGGGCGAAGAAGGAGAAGCTGGGGCACCTGCTGACCACCATCCTGCCTCCGCTCTGACCATGACCCTCTCCCGAACATCGCAGGGGTCGGCGGATCGACGGGCGATCCGGCTCGGCCCGTTGAGTCTGGGCGGCGGCGGACCGCTCTTTCTCCTGGCGGGGCCCTGCGTCATCGAGGACCCCCGCGAGACGCTCCGCGTCGCGAAGGCGCTCCGGGACATCGCCGCGCGGCTCGGCCTCCCGTTCGTCTTCAAGACCTCCTACGACAAGGCCAACCGGCAGGCGGGGACGTCGTACCGAGGGCCGGGGCTGGCCGACGGGCTCAAGGTGCTGGCGCGCGTCAAGCGCGAGGTCGGCGTGCCGGTTCTCACCGACGTGCACACCGTCGAGGAGGCCCGGGCGGCCGCGCGGGTGGCGGACTGCCTGCAGGTGCCCGCCTTTCTCTGCCGCCAGACCGATTTGGTCGTGGCGGCGGCGAAGACGGGGCGGGCCGTGAACCTCAAGAAGGGCCAGTTCCTGGCGCCGTGGGACATGGGGCCGATCGTCGCGAAGGCCTCCGCGACGGGCAACCGCAATCTGCTCGTCACCGAGCGCGGTGCCAGCTTTGGCTACAACAACCTCGTGAGCGACATGCGGGCGATCCCGGCGCTGGCCGAGATCGGGTATCCCGTCGTCTTTGACGCCACGCACAGCACGCAGCAGCCGGGGGGGAGGGGGTCCTCGTCGGGCGGCCAGCGCGAGATGGTGCCGGTGCTGGCGCGTGCGGCGGTCGCGGCGGGATGCGACGGCGTCTTCCTCGAGGTGCATCCCGACCCCGAGCGGGCGAAGTCCGACGCGGCGACGCAGCTGGCGCTCCGTGACGCCCCCGCGTTGCTGGAGACGCTGATGCGGATCCGACGGGCGGTGTCGGAATAGCGGTCCGCCTCCACGGCCGGGGGCTTACGCCGGCGTGTCTGAGCCGCTCCCCGGTTCCGTCCGTGTCCCTGTTCCCGGGTCCCTTTCCGAGCCCGGGTCCGTGGCGCGAAGCTCGCGCGCGCTTCCTTCCGCGACGGCGAGCAGCTCCCGGATCACCCCGTACTTCACGGAGTAGGTCGGGATGCTGTGGACCGGATGGTAGCAGACCAGGTCGAGGGCGCGGAGCAGGGCCAAGTGGTGGGAGATGACGAAGAGCGGGCGTTTCATCTCCCGGGCCAGTTGGCCGGGCGTGGCGGGAAACCAGGCGAGACGGGAGAGCATCCTGTACCGCAAGGGATTGCCGAGGGCGCGGAGGATCCGGGAGGCCCGGTAGGCGATTTCTTTCATGAAGGTCCCTTTCTGTCCTCGAGACGCGTTTGCACAAAATCGACAAACGGCAACAGTCCTGGACTGGGTGTGTTGTGACTATGCAAATAACGTGCCAAACTCGCGAATATGGCGCTAGTTATTTCCTGTCATGATGTTGCGACCTGTTCGGCTGTTCCTGCGGGCCGGGGGCTGTGTTACTTTTTGTAACAGTGGCCTCCGACGTCCAGGCTGTCGCCGTCCCGGACGTGTCCGTTGTTGCCGGCCTTTCCCCTTTGCCCCGGAGCCCCTGATCTTGCCACCCCTCATCGAGTGCGTCCCCAACTTCAGCGAGGGGCGAGACCCGGCCATCCTTGACGCCCTGGCCGATGCCGTCCAGTCCGTTCCCGGGGTCCGTCTCCTGGACGTCCACCGTGACGCCGACCACAACCGCTCCGTTTTCACCCTTGTCGGGCCGCCCGACGCGGTGGCGGAGGCCGCCTATGCCGGCGTCTGCTGCGCCGTCGGGCGGATCGACCTCCGGGCGCACCGCGGCGAGCATCCCCGGATGGGCGCCGCCGACGTTGTCCCCTTCGTCCCGCTCCAGGACGCGACGCTCGACGACTGCGTCCGGCTGGCGCGGGTTTTCGGGGAGC
>CAYUME010000798.1:0-2666 GCA_964445475.1 uncultured Planctomycetia bacterium | reverse complement strand
TGGCGTCCTCGTTCAGGGTGCCGAAGGGGCATTCCTCGGTGCAGCGCTTGCACTGGGTGCAGCGCTGGAGGAAGAAGTCGGGGTAGCTCATGTCCCCCCAGCGCGGATGGACGGCCTCCCCGCGCGAGGCCATCTCGACGCACTGGACGGCCTTCAGCGCGGCGCCGGCCGCGTCCGCCCGGCAGGTGTCCGTGTCCGACGGCGCCCGCACACATCCGGCCGCGTAGATCCCCGTCCGCCGGGTCTCGTACGGGAAGCAGATGAAGTGCGAATCGGGGAACTGGTAGCGGAAAGCCGGCAGGTCCGGTCCCTGGCGGTAATCCAGGTGAAGGATGCCCGCCCCCTCGAGATGCTTGAGCTTGTCGACCGTGGCCTGCGCCGCCTCGCGCGCGGGCCCGGCCTCCCCCTCCTTCGCCAGCGCGGCCTTCGCGTCCGCGTAGGCCCGCGCCGCCTCGCCGTCGACCGCCACGGGAACCATGCCGACGGCCAGGACGACGAGATCCACCTCGACCCGGATCCGCGGACCGATCAGCGTGTTCTCGACACCGACGCGCAGCGCCTGGTCCACGCCCGCCTCGACGCCGACGACGTCGCCCTTGGTGAAGAAGATCCCCGGATCCTCCTGCGCCCGACGGTAGAAGGCCTCGCTCTGCCCCGGCGTGCGCATGTCCTTGTAGAAGACGTACGCCTGGACCGTCTCATCAAGGGACCGGGCCTTGAGGGCCTGCTTCAGGGTGACGCGGCAGCAGACCGCGGAACAGTACGGGAGATGTTCCGGGTCCCGGGAGCCGGCACACTGGATGAAGGCGATCCGGCGGGCCGGCTTCCCGTCGGAGGGACGGCGCAACTGGCCGGAGGCCAGCTGCTCCTCCATCTGGACGTTCGTGATGACGTTCGGCGAGCGACCGTACCCGAGGTGCGGCAGCCGGGTGGCATCATAGGGCTGCCACCCGGTGGCCTGGATGATGGAGCCCACGCGTATTGTCGACGCCGCCCCGCTCCCCTGGAGCTCGACGTCAAATTGCCCTGGCTGACCGGTGATTTTCCGGATCCTGGTGGCGGTATGGACCTTGATTCGCCCCTGGGCGGCCACGTCGCGAATCAGGTCGGGCAGGACGGGCGGCTCGATCTCCCGGTAGGGGGGGTGGTGGGGGAAAGACCCAGCCGACGTCTTCTGCATGCCGCCCAGCTGAGATTCCTTCTCCACCAAAACGACAGAACGCCCCGCCCGGGCCGCCTCGAGCGCCGCCGTCAGGCCGGTAAGCCCGCCGCCGACGACGAGCAGGGTCTTGTCGATCTCCGCCGCAAACGGCTGGGGCCGCTCGGCCTTCTGCGTCCGGACCACGCCCATCCGCAGGTAGTCCTCACCCAGCAGCTGCGTGTCCTCGTGGCGGGGCGGGTGGCTCCACGCCACGAGCTCGCGAAGGCTGACCCGGTCCACGAAGCAGTCGGGAAACGCGAATTGATCCGTGCAGAACCGAGAGGAGCAGGCGGCGATAACGACGGGCCGGGGACCGCCCTGGAGGTCCTGCCGGATGAGGGCGACGCCCTCCGGGCTGCAGAGGCAGGCGTGATCGCGGCAGGGATCCGCCTGGGCCTCCGCCGCCGCGCGACGAAGCCCCTCGACGTCCAGCGCCTCACCGATTCCGCAGCCGCGGCAGATGTAAACGGCCGTTTTCGTGTCCACGCGGTTCACCTCACGCAACACTGCAGGGCCTTGAGCGCGGCACCTGCGGCTTCCTGTACGCAGGTCGCCACGGCCGTCGGCCGGCGGGCGCAGCCGGCCGGGATGATCCCGGATGAAGCCGGGTCGGCTTCCGCGAACCCGAATTCATCCTGCTTCAGGCCGGCGGGGGCCGGGGCCGCCGGCACCAGGCCGGTGGCCAGGACGACGAGCTGGACGCGGCGCAGGACGCGGCGCGCCGCCATCACGTCCTCGGCCTCGATATCGAGGTCCCGCGTCGCGGGATCCTCCGCGATGCGGGCCACCTTCCCCTTGACCAGCTCCACGCGGCCGTCCTTCTGCGTCTCGGCGTAGAAGTCCTCCAGCCGGCCGGGCGACCGGATGTCGATGTAGTGGATGGAGACACCGGCCTCGGGGAGCTGGGCGCGGACATAACGGGCCTGCTTGAGCGACCCCATGCAGCAGACGCCGGAGCAGTGGCCGAGGTGGTTTTCGTCGCGCGACCCGGCACACTGAACGAAGGCGACCGACGCGGGCGGCTTCCCGTCGGAGGGCCGCAGGATCTTCCCCTGCGTGGGGCCGTTGACCGCAGCCAGCCGCTCCATCATGAGGTTGGTAATCACGTTCGGGAACGAGCCGAATCCCAGGCCCTCCAGCTTCCGGGCGTCATAGGGGTCCCATCCCGTCGCCCAGATCACCGCGCGGGCCTCGACGTCGCCGGGGCCCCCCTGCATGGCCAATTCGATCGCCCCGCAGGGGCAGGCCTTCACGCAGACGCCGCAGGAGGCCCCCTTGCAGACCTGTCCGTCGATGACATAGCGGTCGGGGTACGCCATGTTGAACGGCCGGTAGATGGCCTTGGTCTTGCTCATCCCGCAGTTGAAGTCGTCCGGCCGTTCCACGGGACAGACCGCGGTGCAGGCATCGCAGAGGGAGCAGCGCTCGTTCACAAAGCGGGGCGCCTGCTGGAGGGTGGCGCGAT
>CAYUME010000797.1:0-2687 GCA_964445475.1 uncultured Planctomycetia bacterium | reverse complement strand
GAAGACGTCGCCCATCTCCTCGTAGCGCACCTTGGCCAGCGGCGGGTACATCATCAGGATCAGGCCCAGGGCGATCGGGACGTTGGTCGTGCCGACCCGGAAGCGCTCGTTGAAGGCCTGCACCTGCGCGGGCAGCAGGTACCCCAGGGCCACCCCCGCCGCCATGGCCAGGAAGATCCAGAGCGTCAGGTAGCGGTCGAGGAACGACAGCCGTCCCGCAATGCCAGCCGGGGCGGCCGGGCAACCGGGATCCGGGCTCATAGGCGTCCTTTCTCCGGGGAGGCGCACGGGCACCGGGAGCGTCGACCCGGCTTGCGCGCCTCGACCGCGAGGCTCGTGATGAAATCCGCCGGCCCCGTGCCGCACGGCAACCGGCGGGCAATCCTCCGGACCATCGGGTCTCCGGTCGCGACCAGGGCCCTGACGTATGCCGGCCGGGGCTCCAGGCGGACACCGGCCAGGCCCGCCGCGCGAACCATGTCGCCGTAGGCGCGGACCGTCACGGCGCCCGCGACACAGCCGACCAGGGTCTCCGCCATCCGCCGGACGGCCGCGGGAAGCGGCCGGAGCAGGGCCATGTCGGATACCGACACGCGCCCGCCGGGCCTCAGCACGCGCGCGATCTCGCGCCAGACCTGCGGCTTGTCGGGGCTCAGGTTGATCACGCAGTTCGAGAGCACCACGTCGACGCTCGCGTCGGCCACGGGGAGGTGCTCGATCTCGCCGAGGCGGAACTCGACGTTGCGCAGGCGCGCGCGGCGCGCGAAAACCTCCGCGTTCCGGCGCGCCTTCGACAGCATCTCGGGCGTCATGTCCACGCCGATGGCGCGCCCCCGGGGCCCGACCCGGCGGGCCGCCTGGAAGACGTCGAGCCCCCCGCCGCTGCCGAGGTCCAGAACGACCTCCCCGGGCCGCAGCCCCGCCAGGGCCAGCGGGTTGCCGCAGGAAAGGCCCATGTCTGCCCCTGCCGGCAGGCCTTCCAGGTCCTCCTCCGCATAGCCGACCGCCCGGGCGATCCCGCCGGGATCTTTGGGCGAGCACGACCCGCAGCAGGACGCGCCGGCGCCGCAACCGCAGCTGCCCCGGCCTCGCGCGATCCGGGCGTACCCCTCCCGCACCTGCTCGCGCAGGGCACGGACCCTGGATGTCTCTGCCATGGGCGGTCTCCTCGAACCGGGGCAACGCTCACTTCGGCGCGCACTCGCCGATCTTGCAGGCCTTCTGGATCTGCTGGGGCGTCATCCTCAGCTTGTCGTCCAGCGCCTGCTGGATCGAGATCATCTTCCCGCCCTCGGTTGGGTTCTTCTCCACCCACGTCTTGAGGTTCTCGAGAGTCGTGAAGAACCCCTGGTGGAAGCACCCGGCCGAGCCGTACGTGCCGTCGGGCTTCTTCCGGAGGCCGAACCAGGCCACCGCCGTCGGGGGCTCCAGCGAAGCGACCTTGGCGCCCTCCGTCCGCACGACGATCATCTCGCCCGTCAGGCGGTCCGGCTGGCGGACCTCGATGTCCTTCCCCGTGCGCGCGGCCACGCCCATCGCGCAGTGGGAGCAGCACCCCCACGTGCTCAGCCCCGCGACCTTGACGGCCGCGGCGTCCGCGGGATAGACGGCCCGGTCGCAGAAGCCGCAGCGCGTGGACAGCTCCTTCTCCTGGAGGGCCGTCCAAGCGATCACGCTGCCGCCGCCGGCCTGCATCGCCTGGGCGGCCGCATCGCGGTCGGCAAAAGCCTTGATCCACGGTCGTCCCGTTTTCTCCTCTGCGCCGGCAAGATAAACCGCCTCGACGGCGGGAACCGGCTTGCCGCTGACCCAGTCGGTCACGGCCACCTTCTTCTCGAAGTCCGTCTTCTCCTCGGTCAGGCAGGAATAGAGGATGAAATAGCAGTGGGGGGAACAGAGCCGGACGTCCCCCTTGGGGCTCTTCACCGTCACCCGCGTCCTGGCGACGAGGTCGCCGTCACACAGGTGGCAAACGGCCTCCTTCGGCCGGGCGTCCTTCGCGGCCGGCTCCAGGCGCTCGAAGGCGGGAGGCGCGACGGCCGCCGCGGTCGCGAACGAGAAACCCAGCTCCTTCCACTTCCCCAGGATCTCCTCCTTCAAGTAGAGCCCCTCATGACGGAATCGCTCCTTCCCCGAGGCGTCGAGGAAGATCTGCGTCGGGATCAACTTGATCTCATATTTCGCCGCCAGCGTCTTGTTTTCCGGGAGCCACACGTCGATGAACTCCACGTCGAATTTGCCGGCGTACTCCTTTTTCAACTCGTCCAGGATCGGGGCCATCTTCTTGCAGGGAATGCACTGCTTGGAGCCCAGATCGACGAGCCGAGGCAGCGCCGCCGCGGCCGGTGCAGCCGCAGGGCTCCCGGAGGGCCCCGGCGGCGTCTGCTCGCCGCACGCGGCAATCGCGATCATCCAGATCGACAGCATAAACCACGCCCGGCAAGCACGCACCTGTCCGCCCATGGCAATCCCCTTTCTTGCATTCAACAAGACAACGCCTTTTCCCCCGCCGTCGCCGCCTTCGCGATCGCGTCCTCCGTCACCGGCGTCTTCCCCTTTTCCAGCCCATGGTCCGTGACGCGGGCGAAGACGCACTTCCCGATCCCCAGGCGGTCGAGCGTCTTCTTGGCGCAGTCCACGGGGCACCCGTCGATCACGAGGATCCGGTCCGCCGACCGGGTCGTCTC
>CAYUME010000796.1:2218-2709 GCA_964445475.1 uncultured Planctomycetia bacterium | reverse complement strand
GCACTCCAGCAGGTACTGGCGCGACGTCGTCAGCGCCGCGGCCATCGCGTCCGGCTCCGGCTCGTGGTGCATGAAGGGGTTCACATACCACGCGTAGCCGGTTTTGGCCAGGGCGGCGATCCAGGGGGTGAAGTCGGCGGGGCCGTGGCCGGGGAGCTGGTTCACGCCGGGCGCCTGCTGCCAGGCATAGAAGAAGAACAGCTGCTTCCCCGCGGCGCCGATCGCCTCCTCCACGGCGTCCTTCCGGGCCTGGAGGTGGTACGGTGCCAGCGCGAGTCCCACCCGCGGATTCGTGTTCTGATCCACGAACGCCTTGAAGGAGTCGACCGAGTCGAGCAGGGCGTTGCCGTGGTTCTCGATCGCCAGCCAGGAGCGGTTCTGCCCCGCCAGCTCGGCGTCACCCTTGAGGCCGTCCAGGAAGGCCTTCATCTTCGCGGTCAGTTCCTCGGGCTTCACGGGTCCCGCGCTCCCGCGGACGGCCACGCCGCCGC
>CAYUME010000796.1:0-2208 GCA_964445475.1 uncultured Planctomycetia bacterium | reverse complement strand
CGGCGTAGACGCTGAAGGCGTAAAGTTTGAGCTTCAGCCGGCCGAGCAGCGCCTGGAGCCCGTCCGCGCCCAGGCGGGCCTGGACGTCGTCGAGATGGGGGCAGCCGGCGTGGGGGGACCAGATGTCGACGGCCTCAAAGCCGAGCGCCGCGATCCGTTCGCAGGCCTGCTCGACGGGAAGCTTCGAGAACTGGATGGTGGAGGTGGAGAGCCGCATCGTCCATCGCCCCTCGGCGGCTGCCGCACGGGGGACCCGTGCCAGCGCGGGGGCGAGGGCCCCGGCCGCCGCGCCGCACGCCGCCGAGGCCAGGAAGGTCCGCCGGCCTGTGACGCTCAGTCGGTTGATGTCCATGGCGATTCCTCCGACTGGACCGGGATCCCGTTGTTTTCCGGATGGGGACAGCCAGCCGGCGGTCCCCCGACTCCGCCCGCGGTTACTTCAGCGACTGCAGGATCTGTTCCGTTGTCCACGCGGCTTCGCTTACCGTCAGCGCGTCCTCCCGTCCTGCCGCCTTGAACGCGTCCCGGATCCAGGTCGCGTCGAACTTTCCCTGCGTGTTGTGGATCACGAGCTCGCCTCCGGCCGCCGCGGCGAGGATGCCGGCGGTGCGGAGGCCGCCGACGCGCAGGATGCCCGGCTGGGCGCGGTCGCCGGTCCAGGAGGCCGGGTTGTCGTCCGTGATCCCCTGGACGTCCACGATTGTCTTGGCGATCTTCACCTCGGGGGGGACCAGGGCCCGGGCGAGGAGGACGGCGGGGCCGGTTTCGCCGAGGCCGACGAGATACCGTGCGGGGACGTCTTTCTGCGAGGAGAAGATGTCTTCGAGGGCGGTCAGGATGTCCTGCACGCGCCAGGCGAGGGCGCTCCGGTAAAAGGTGGATGGGTAATTCTCGGCATTGCGGTCTCCGGCCCGGACCGCCGGCTCCCGTCTGGACGGGGGCTTGAAGTCCAGTCGGAAGGTCGAGTGTCCCTTCCGGACGGCTTCCCACCACAGGGGCGAGCCGGTATCGGGGCTGCGTTCCCGTTCCAAGTCCGTGATCAGGACCGCGTGAGCGGGAAAACGAACGTCGTCCCGGACCCGGTGGATGACCTTGAAGCCTTCGCAGGAGGGCGGGAATTGGAGGAAGCGTGCGGTGAACTGGGTCGGAGGATTCTGCAGCATCGTGGCCGAGATGGGGATGTCCGATTTCCGGACGTCCGCCGCGGCGGGAAACCCGGCGTGCAGCGTGAGACCCCACGCGGGGCGCATCCGTTGCGAGAAGGTCTCGAGCGCCGCCGCCTCCTTCGGCCGCAGGGCCTCGAGCTGCGCCCGGATCGCGTCCCGGATGACCTCTGACACTCCGTCCCGGTCGACCGCCCCCGCAGGTCGCGGGTGGTCGGGGCCGAAGACGGCGAGGGCCTCGCGCGGTTCCACCTCGAACGGCGCCTCGGGCAGGCCGAAGACCTCCATCGGCTTCGAGCCGGGCGGCGGGGGCGGCGTCAGGAGCCACGTCGTGAACCAGTCGTAGACCGCCTCCCGCGAGACCTTGTTGTAGTTGTGTCCCGCCTTCTGCTGCACGCAGGCGAAGCGCTCGGGGACGCCCAGCCGCTCGTAGACCTTCCGGATTGCCGGCGCCTCCAGCGTCGGGTTTGCCTGTGTCCAGTCCCCCGTCGCCGAGACGAGCAGGAGCGGGCGCGGGGCCGCCGCGGCCGCGATCTCGACGTTGTTCAGGTCGATCCGCAGCAGCGGCGCGTTCTCGCAGAGGCAGCCGCCCTGGAACTCCCCCGCCACCATGCAGACCGGCGCCGCGCAGGCGACCCGGTCGTCCACGGCCGTCAGCAGGAAGGTCTGCGTTCCGCCCCCCGAGGCGCCGGTCGCCCCGATCCGCTTCGGATCGACATCGGGGAGCGCGCAGAGGAAGTCGACGGCGCGCAGGCTGTCCCAGAGCTGGAGGCCGAGGAGGCTGATGCCCCACGGGGCGTCGCCGAAGGGCGGGTCGGAGCGGTGCGGGACCTGCGTGCAGTCGCCGTACCCGACCATGTCGTAGGTGAAGACGACGCAGCCGAGGCGGGCGAGGGTGATGGCGCGGCCGGGGACGGAGCCGTCCTTGTCGTCGTTGAAGCGCCCGTTCTTCCAGTGGCCGTGGGGGGAGACGACGCCCGGGAAGGGGCCTTTCTTCTTGAGCGGCCGGTAGAGGTTGCCGGTCAGGTGGAAGCCGGGCCACGTC
>CAYUME010000795.1:0-2713 GCA_964445475.1 uncultured Planctomycetia bacterium | reverse complement strand
AGCTCGCGCTCTACTTCTCCGAGGGCGACTGGACCTGGCCGGGCGCAAAGGACGGAAAGGGCGGGGCGGACGGCGGCGGCAGCCACCCCGAGATGAAGAAGGCCCAGCTCCAGGAGCTGCTTACCGGGTACGGGCCCGTCGAGTACATCTGGTTCGACCACGCCGTCGGCACGGGCGGCCTGGGGCACCGGGAGACAGTCGACTGGTGCCACCGCTGCCAGCCGGGAACGCTGATCGGCTTCAACCACGGCGATCCCGCGGGCGAGGTGCGCCTCGGGGAGATGGGGCGCCCCTCGCCGCTCGAGGACCCCTCGGGCGCCGGCTACGGCGCCGCCCAGGCGAAGGGCTACGCGGGTTATCGCGTCGCCGAGTTCACCTACCCGATCCTCCCGCCGCACCAGGGCGGCGCCATGTGGTTCTACTCCCTGCCCAGGCACGACGGCCTCTGCCATCCGGCGAAAAAGCTGTACCGGGACTACCTCGGCGCGGTGAAATACGGGAACATCTTCTCGATCGACGTCGGGCCCGACTATGCGGGAAAGCTGCGCGAGATCGACGTGAAGACCCTGCGCGAGGTCGGCGAGATGATCCGGAACCCGCCGCCCGCCCCGCCCGAGCCGCTCTCGACCGGGAAAAAGGCCGCGGCCTCCAGCACCTGGCCCGACCCCGGCTACGAGGCCGCGAAGGCGGTCGACGGGGACGACGCGACGCGCTGGGGCGCCGCCGCCGACGCGCGGAGCGGGTGGCTGGAGGTCGACCTGGGGAAGGAGACGAAGGTCGGCCGGGTCGTCATCAAGGAGCTGGGCTTCCACCGGACGCAGGCGTTCGCCGTCGCGTGGAAGGACGGGGAGGCATGGAAGGAGCTGGCCCGCGGCTCGACGATCGCGGGGGAGAAGACGCTCGACTTCCCGCCGGTGACGGCGCGGGTCGTCCGGTTGAACATCCTCCAGGCGAACGAGGTGCCGACGATCGAGGAATTCCAGCTCTACCCCCCGGCGGAGAAGCCCCGATGACCTCGAAGGAGCGCCTGCTGCGCGCGCTGGACCGGGGCAAGCCCGACCGCCTCCCCGTCACCGTCCACCAGTGGCAGGGCTATCACCTGCAGGAGGTCCTCGGCGGGATCGGCGAGCTGGAGGCCTTCGCCCGCTTCGGCATGGACGCCCAGGTCCAGTACTTCCAGTCCATGGGCCAGTTCTGGCTGGTCGACGCCGACTTCACGAAGGTCAACACGCCGACGTGGGTCGACGAGGCCGTGGTGGTCCGGAACGAGCCGGAGAACCGCGTCGTCCACCACACGATCCGCACGCCCGACGGGACGCTCACCTACAAGACGGCGGGCAACCGCAAGACGACGTGGATCACGGAGTACCTGATCAAGCGGGAGGAGGACCTCGAGACGATCCGGAGGCACATGCCGGTGCCGGACCTCGATCCCGCCCCCGTCAACGCGCTCCACGACGCGATCGGCGACCGGGGGATCCTCCGCGGCTTCGTCTGGGGCGACCAGGCCGGCTGCTGGCAGCACGCCTGCTGCCTGGCGGACGTCAGCCTCCTGCTGCTGAAGTGCTACGGCGACCCGGCGTGGGTCCGCGCGCTGCTGGACGTCCTGCTCGAGAAGAAGCTGCGCTTCGTGGAGTCGATGCGCGGCGCGCGGTTCGACCTGGTGGAGACCGGCGGCGGCGCCTCGTCCAGCACCGTCATCTCCCCGGCCTTCCACGAGCGGTTCTGCCTCCCGTACGACCGGACGCTGCACGACGCCCTCCACGCCCTCGGCTTCCGGGTGACGTACCACACCTGCGGGGGGACGCGGGGGATCGAGGAGCACATCGTGGCCAACGGCTGCGACGCCTCCGAGACGCTGGCCCCGCCGAGCGTGGGCGGCAACCAGGAGCCGTGGGAGTTCGCGGCGAAGATCCGGAACCGGATCGCCCTCATCGGCGGGATGGACCAGCACAACGTCCTCACCCGCGGGACGAAGGGGCAGGTCCAGGGCATGGTCCGGAAGCTCTTCGAGACGGTGGGGCGGGACGGCGGGTACGTCTGCTCGCTCAGCGACCACTTCTTCGACACGCCGCCCGAGCACCTGCAGTGGTACGCCGACGCCGCGCGGGATTGCGCCTACTGAGGGGGGCGAGCATGACGGTCTCGATCGGAGGCATCGACCTGGCGATCGTCCTGGCCTACCTCGCCGGCATCGTGGCGCTCGGCTGCTGGGCCGGCGCCCGGCAGCGTCGGGGGGCGGCGAGCGGGAAGGACTACTTCCTGGCGGGCGGGCGGCTCGGGTGGGTGGTCATCGGCGCGGCCCTCTTCTCGACCAACATCTCCACCATCCACCTCGTCAGCCTCGCGCAGGAGGGGTACACCAACGGCCTGGCGTACGGGAACTTCGAGTGGATGGCCGCGTTCACGCTGATCGCGCTCTCCCTCTTCTTCGCCCCCTTCTACGTGCGCTCCCGCGTCGCCACGCTGCCCGACTTCCTGGAGAAGCGCTACAACCGCGCCTGCCGGGACTGGCTGGCCGTCCTTTCGATCGTCTCGGCGGTCTTCATCCACATCGGCTTCTCGCTCTACACGGGGGCGGTCGTCCTGAAGGGGATGTTCGGATTTGACGTCCACCTGAGCATCATCCTGACCGCCGTCCTGACGGGCGTCTACACGATCGTCGGCGGGCTGCTGGCGGTCGTGCTGACCGAGTCGATCCAGACGGTGATCC
>CAYUME010000794.1:0-2720 GCA_964445475.1 uncultured Planctomycetia bacterium | reverse complement strand
GAGGAAGCCAAGAAAGCCCCGCAAAAAGCGGATCCCGCCGCCGAAGACCTGTCCAAGCTGAAGACGGCCCTGGAAACGGCCCAGGGTGCCGAAAAGGCCGCCCAGGCCGCGGCGAACGCCGCCCAGGCTGCCCTCAAGAAGGAGAAGGAATCGGCCGCCGCGGAAACGGCCGAGGCGAAGGCCGCGGCCGCGGAACTCCACAAACAGGTCGTCGCCCTGAAGACCCGAGTGAGCGACCTTCAGGCCCAGATGGCCGCGAAAGAAGTGGAGGGCCAGAAGGCCAAGGCCCGTGTCGATGCGATCGAGAAGCAGGTCCGCGACGCCCAGGCGAAGGCGGACGCGACGGCGACCGACCTGGTATCCCGCCTCCGGTTCGGCGGACGCGAGGCCCTGCAGCCCCACCTCGCCCTTCCGGTCGCCTACAACGCGCGCAAGGGGGACGCGCTCACCTGGACCTGGTCCGTGGCCGACGCCCCGGCTGACCTTGCGGCGGACGTGATCGAGTTCGCGGTCCTGGCCCCCGACGGCACGAAAGCCTGCGAGGCGCGGGGCGGATTCGAGAAGAAGGACGAGACCGGCACCCTGACGGTCGGGTCGGACGGCCGATGGACGATCCTCTGGGTGAACCGTCATCCGACGGCGCCGGTCACCATCCAGTTCACGTCGACGCTGAAACCGGCCGCCCGGTAGGGACGGACGGCGCGCAAGTCCGGTTGCGGCATACGGGGAGGGTCGGCCAATGCCGGCCCTCCTTTTTTTCGCTTCGACGCACCCGGCGGGGTCCCGCAGGTAACGCTTGACGGCCGCTCGCCGCGGGGTTACGGTGATCGACTCCACTGCGTATTTTATTTAATATCGCGTAAGGTTCGACGGTGGCGGGAGTTGTTCAATGCACGAAGGCTCCACCCGACGGGAGACACCATGAAAACGTCCACACGGCGCGTCGGAACGCCGGTCATCGCGGGGCTCGTCCTGACGCTCGCCGGCTGCGGTCCGGGAGGGGATGGAGCGAAGCCTCCTGCCCCGTCGGGCGCACCGAAGGTCGCCCTCGTCATGAAGTCGCTGGCCAACGAGTTCTTCAAGACGATGGAGGACGGCGCGAAGGCGCACCAGCAGAAGAACGCCTCGGCCTACACGCTGCTGGCCAACGGGATCAAGGACGAGCAGGATGTCGCCCGGCAGATCAACCTGATCGAGCAGATGATCGCACAGCGCGTGAGCGCGCTCGTCGTGGCCCCCGCCGACTCCAAGGCCATCGTCCCCGTCTGCAAGAAGGCGCTGGACGCGGGGATCGTGGTGGTGAACATCGACAACAAGCTCGACGCGGAGGCGCTGAAGGAGAAGGGCGTGACGATCCCCTTCGTGGGGCCGGACAACCGGAAGGGGGCAAGGCTCGCCGGCGAGTTCCTGGCCACGTCGCTCAAGGCTGGGGACCCCGTCGCGGTCGTCGAGGGCCTCCCCACCGCCTTCAACGGCATCCAGCGGAAGCTCGGATTCGAGGACGCCGCGAAGGCCGCGGACCTGAAGATCGTCTCGACCCAGAGCGGCCGCTGGGAGATGGCGAAAGGCGAGCAGGTCGTCGCCGCCATGATCCAGGAGCACCCCGAGCTCAAGGCCGTCCTCTGCGCCAACGACAACATGGCCCTCGGCGCCGTCGCGGCCCTCAAGGCCGCCGGCAAGCTCGACGCGGTGAAGGTGGTCGGCTTCGACAACATCCAGGCCGTCCAGGCGCTGATCCGGAAGGGCGAGATCCTCTGCTCGGTGGACCAGCACGCCGACCAGGTCGCCGTCTTCGGGATCGAGCACGCCCTCGAGATCCTCAAGACGAAGGGCGCCCCCGCCGACAAGGAGACGCCGGTCGACCTGGTCACGGCGGAATCCCTGAAATAAGCCGGCGCTCCGCCGTTTTCGATTCGCCGCCCTCGACCCCGCGGATTCACGACACATCGATGAACGCCCCGTTGCTGACCACCGCCGGCCTCCGGAAGTCGTACGGTGCCGTCGTCCTTGACGGCGTCGATTTCGAGATGCGATCCGGCGAGGTCCACGCCCTCGTCGGGGAGAACGGCGCGGGCAAGTCGACGCTCGCCAAGATCCTCTGCGGGCTGGTGTCGCCCGATGCGGGGACGATGACCCTCCGGGGCGAGCCCCATGCCCCCCGCACCAAGCGCGAGGCCGAGCACCACGGCGTCCGCATGGTGATGCAGGAGCTCAACCTCATCGCCAACCTGACCGTGGCGGAGAACATCTTCCTCGATCGTCTGCCCCGCCGGCTGGGCCTCGTCGCCTACCGGCGCCTGCACGACGACGCGCGCCCCCTCATGGACCGCGTGGGGCTGCGCGACATCGCCCCCGACACCCCCGTCCGCGCCCTCGGCATCGGCCAGCAGCAGCTCGTGGAGATCGCCTCGGGCCTCGCCCGTCGCTGCGAGCTCCTCATCCTCGACGAACCGACCGCGGCGCTGACCCACACCGAGACCGAGCTTCTTTTCGGGCAGATCGCGCGGATGAAGGCGGAAGGCACGGCGATCCTCTACATCTCCCACCGCATGGAGGAGCTGAAGCGGATCTCGGACCAAATCACGGTCCTCCGGGACGGCAAGCGGATCGCCACGCGCCCGGCACCCGACATCGCCGTCGACGAGATCGTGCGGCTCATGGTGGGACGCGACCTGGGGGACCTGAAGGAAGCCGGGCGGCGGACGCGGGGCCCCGTCGCC
>CAYUME010000793.1:0-2721 GCA_964445475.1 uncultured Planctomycetia bacterium | reverse complement strand
GAGTCGACGGGCCCGCCGAACCCGATGCCGATGCCGGCCAGGTCGCGCTCGGTCGCTCCGGCCTGTGCCAGCGCGTCGCGGACCAGCGCCGGGAGCGCCTCCCGGATGCCCGCCGCCCCGCGGGGCACGTCGACGGGACAGCGGGCCAGCCCCAGGCTGCGGCCCTCCGCCGTGCCGACCGCGGCCTGGAGCTTGGTCCCGCCGATCTCGATGCCGATGGCGATGCGCGTCATGCAGGGCGGCGTCTAGGAGCGCTGGAAACGATCCCGGAGGGTGTCGAGAATGTAGTGGAAAAAGACCGCGTGGATGGCCTCGACCACGCCCATGTTGTGCGACGGGACGTGCAGGCGGTGCGACGCCAGCGTTGCGAGCTTCCCGCCGTCGTAGCCCGTCATCCCGACCGTCGTCATCCCGTGGGCGTTCGCGTACTCGACGGCCTTCAGGACGTTCGGGCTGTTTCCGGACCCGCTGATCCCGATCAGGATCGCCCCGGGCTGCGCCAGGTTCTTGAGCTGCTCGACGAAGATGCGGTCGAAGCTGGTGTCGTTGGCCCACGCGAGGATGTAGGAGGTGTTGTCGGTCAGGCTGATCACCTTCAGCCGCTTCTGTTTCTCGAAGTCGACCAGCGTCCCCTTGCCCAGGTCCTCGCAGAGGTGCGAGGCGTTGGCGCCGCTGCCTCCGTTGCCGCAGATGAAGACGAGACGCTCCTGGCGGTAGGCGTCGACCAGGAGTTCGACCAGGCGCTCCACCTCCTGCGGGTCGACGCGGCGCAGGAGGGCGACGACATCGTCGAGATAGGGGGCGAGCGGCATCGGGGCCTCCGAGCGGGAAGGGGGCCAGCCGGTCCAGGAGGCGGGCCCGGGTTGCGCCGGATTATACCGGATGGCGCGCCGGATCGCGAGGGGATCCCGCGCGCGGGGCCAAGGATTGCTGGACAGGCCCGGGGCCGCCTCGTAGGATAACGGCCCGCGCGTTCCGCTCGAGGTCCCCGGCGAGAATGGCCCGTTCATGACTTCGCTCCCCTCCGGCTTCGACGCCCCGCCCCCGGTTCCGCCCCCCACGGGGAAGGTCCTTTTCCAGGCGGAGGACGGGACCGTCACGATGGTGCTTCGCGGTCCGACGGCCGTGCTGACCTTTGCCGGGACGTGCTCGACGGCGATGCGCGACTGGATGGCGAAAGGCCTTCGCGACGTCCGCCGGCCCCTCGCGGTCAAGGTCCGCTCCCTCTTCGGCGTCGACGCCCCCTTCATCCGGATCGTCCTCGATTACGCCCGCGAGGCCGCCCGGCGCAAGCAGCCGGTCGTCCTGATCGACCTTCCCCTCCGCGTGGTGGAGCTCCTGCACCAGCTGCCCGGCGGGGAGCGGTTCCCCGTGCTGAGCGGCGAGTCGGCCCTCGGCGAGGACGGCTCGATCCCGGCCTCGCTGGAGGTGGAGCAGCAGGCGCTGCGCGACATCGCCAGCCGGTTCGAGATCAACTCCCTCTGGCGCCGGGCCGACCAGGAGGGGGCGTGGCTCTGCCCGCTCTGCGGGGAGCTGGTCGAGGAGGCCCGCGTCCCCGACGTGATGCACCCCGCCCCGACCGCCCTTCGCGCCATCCGCCGCCACCACCTCGACCGGTGCGCGGCCGCCCGGTCCGGCCGCACCGCCCCGATGCCGGCCAGCATGCTCGACGCCTTCCTGGCGGAGGTCAACCGGAAGAAGTCGACGGTCGTCGCCGAGCGGACGAAGAAGCTGACCCAGGAAGTCCGGGGCCTGCAGGGGCGCGTCGAGGCGATGGAGCACCTCGAGAAGAACGTCCTCGAGGCCCAGCGCCGCCAGCTCCACCTCGTCCCCATCGAGCCCGAGCCCGATGCCGTCGCGGACATCGCCGTCGTGTACCGGCCCCTGGCCTCCGTCAGCGGCGACTTCCTCGACGTCTACGACCTGCCGGGCAACCGGTTCGGGGTGGCGGTGGCGGACGTGAGCGGCCACGGCGTCGAGGCCGCCATCATCATGGGCATGGCCAAGATGGCGATGCGCATCCGCGTCCAGGGGATGGGCAGCCCGAAGGAGCTGATGGCCTACGTCAACGACGACCTCTTCACCGAGCTCCGCCGCACCGCCTTCGTGACCGGCGCCTTCGTCGTCATCGACCGCGCCACGCGGAAGATGACCTACATTCGCGCCGGCCACTGCCCCCTCCTGCTCCGGCGCGGCGGCGAGGTCTCGGAGCTGAAGGTCGGCGGCATCCCCTTCGGCGTGGCGCCGGGCGCCCCGTTCGTTTCGTCGAACGAGGAGGGGCAGGCCGACCTCAAGCCGGGGGACCTGCTCCTGCTCTATTCGGACGGCGTGATCGAGGCGGGGCCGGCGACCGCCCAGTTCGGGATGACGCGCCTGCGGAAGGCGCTCCTCGCCGCCCCCGCGGAGACCCCCGCGACGGTCATGAAAGCCGTCGTCGGCGCTCTCGACGACTACCTGGAGAAGACGAAAACGCCGCCGGGGGATGACACCACGCTGGTCTGCCTCAAGATCAAGTAACGCGAAGCCGGCCCCGCGGGCGGATTCCGACGTGGGAGGCGGAACGATGCAGATCCGGGGATTGCGGTACAGCCCGGCGCCGCGCCGGACATCAGGGAAGTAGAAGTCGCCGGTCGTCTCGTAGTAAGCGGACAGCTGCATCTGACCACGGGCGCTCGGGTATGGCAGGCCGTGCGGCTGTGCCGCGCCGAAGCCGCCGAAATC
>CAYUME010000792.1:0-2724 GCA_964445475.1 uncultured Planctomycetia bacterium | reverse complement strand
CCCTCTTCCACAAGCACGCCTTCGCCGTGCCGCGCGACACGACGCTGTCGTGGCATTACGACCGCGCCGCCGGGACGCTCGCCACGACCTGGAAGGTCGAGGCCGAGCCGCTCCAGGGCGCGAACCGGAGCGTCCTCCAGGGCTGGCTCCCGCACCACTGGCGCGACACCGCCGCGCCGCTCGCGCTCAACGGCGTCGTCTACACCACGATCCGCGGCCCGTTGAAATGCGCGACGGGCGACACGTTCACCCTCCGCCACCCGTACCCGGGGATCCTGCCCAACCTGCCCGCCCCGAAGGCCGGCGGCGGCTTCGACGCGGGGCGCATCACGGCCCTCCTGAAGGAGCACTTCGCGGAGTCGACGAAGCGGCTCGGCGCCGATACCTACTGGGGAGGCAAGGACCTCGAACGGTACGCACAGGCGGCCTTCATCGCCGCGCAGTTGAAGGACGCCTCGGCCGAGCCGATCGCCCGGAAGCTGCGCGCCGAGATGGAGAACTGGCTCACCTACATGCCCGGCGAGCGGGAGCGCTTCTTCGCGTACTACCCGCGGCGCAAGGGCCTCGTCGGCTTCAACGCCGCCTACGGCTCCGAGCACTTCACCGACCAGCACTTCCACTATGGCTACTTCGTCTACGCGGCCGGCCTGCTGGCCGCGCTGCAGCTCGACTTCGCCGACGGCTTCGGCGGGATGGCCCGGCTCGTCGCCCGCACGTACGCCAACCACGACCGCACAGACGCGCGCTTCCCCTTCTTCCGGACCTTCGACCTCTGGCGCGGCCATTCGTTCGCCGACGGCAACGGCTTCCCGGACGGCAACAACCAGGAGTCGACCGGCGAGGCGGTCAACAGCTGGGCGGGGATGATCCTCCTCGGCGAGGCGCTGGGCGACCCGGACCTCACCGCCGCCGGCGTGATGGGCTACACCTTCGAGTCGCGCGCCAACCTCGAGTACTGGTTCGACCCCCACGGGGACGTCTTCCCCCCCGCCTACCCGCACGAGGCGTGCGGCATGATCTGGTGCAACAGCGTCGTCTGGGGCACCTGGTTCACCGCCAGCCCCTCCTGGATCTACGGGATCCAGTGGATCCCCACCGCCCCGCACGCGTCGTTCTACGACCGCGACCGCGCGTTCATCAAGAAGGCCTACGCCGACGCGCGGCGCGAGCAGGAGGCCTTCGAGGAGCGGGAGGCGGCCAAGACGAAAAAGCCAAGGAAGCCCGCCGACATCCGGTCGCTGGGCGGCGAGCTGGGCAGCTACCACCTCGGCTTCGTGATGCACGCCGACCCGGCGTGGGCGGTGCAGCAGATCGACGCGCTCTGGGCCGAGCCCGGCGACACGGTGGCCCACGACCCCTGGATGGCGAACGTCTACTACCAGGCGCACGCCCTGAAGGGGCTGGGGCGGGTGGACTGGGCCTGCCACGGGGGGAGCCCGACGTCGACGGTCTACGTCAACGGGGCGACGAAGGCCCGCACCCTCGTCGCGTGGAACCCGACGGCGAAGGAGCAGGCGGTGCCGTTCTTCGAGGGCGCGAAGCCGATCGGCACGCTCCGGGTGCCGCCCCGCAGCCTCGCCAGCGGCCCGGCGGCGGGCCGCTGATCGCGAAACGCCCGCGCTCTGCGGCGGAACGGCGCCCGATCGCGCCCGGCCACGCGCCGGGGGAAGAGAAAGCCCTCCGCCCTCGCGAGGGCCGGGGCGCGTCCTGTCCCGGGGCGGCCGGCGCCGGCCCTACCGCCGCACCTGGACGACGCCCCACGTCGTCGCCGGCTTCCCGAGCGGCAGCGACCACGCGTCGCCGTCCTTCGCGGCGGGGACGGGCGCGCCCATCGGGCGGCCGGCGCCGTCGAGGGGCTGGAGCGCGACGGCCGTCGCGCCCGCGAGGCCGAGAAGCCGCAGCGGGCCCGTCACCGGCTCGATCTCCGTCGGGGCGGTCCCCCACGCCTCGAGCGTGGTCCGCTTCGCGTCCCACGCCATCCCCGCGTTCGCCACCCGCGCGCCGGCCGTGATCAGCAGCCGTTCCGACTCCGCGACCGGCTTCCCGTCGAGCGACCCCAGCGTCACCGCGCAGAAGTCCGGCGCGAGGCCGGCCCCGTCGAGGTGCCGCGTCCGCGCCCTGCCCGCCGCGAGGAAGCCGACGAGCGCCTGGGAGCGCGGCGTGTCGACCGTCACGACCCCCGTCCGCTTCGCGCCGGACTGCCACGCCAGCTCGCCGGTGTCCGACCGGATCGGGGACGCCCCCGGGTCGGCCGCGAAGGGGGCCGTCGCGGGGCCGTCGAAGGACGACACGCGCACGGCCTGGCGGAGCGGCAGGGCGCGCGGCATCCCCGGCGTGAAGAGCGGGCGCTCCGCGCCCGGGAGGCGGACGCTCTCCAGGACCTGCTCCCGCGTGTAGGAGCGCGGGGACGTCGTCGCCGCCGGCCGGACGTCCCCCCGCAGGAAGAGCAGCGCCCCCGCCGCGAGCTGCGGGACCTTCACCGGGTCCATCGCGTGATCGAAGTGGCCCTTCACGAACGGCTTCAGACCGAGGACGTCGTCGTGCGCGAACGTGTAGGCGAAGAGCCCGTCCCAGTCCTGGAAGGCCCCGTACGCGGCCAGGACCGGGAGGCCCTCGGCCGCGTACTCGCTCGGGAAGGGGTGGTTGAACTCCGAGACGGTGTACGGCTTCCCCGCCACGGCCGTGCGCGCGAGCTGGACGACGGTGGAGTTGAGCGGGTCGTCC
>CAYUME010000791.1:0-2727 GCA_964445475.1 uncultured Planctomycetia bacterium | reverse complement strand
GCCCGCCGCGCGTGGTCCGTCGGCATCCTCGACGCCAGCGAGACCGACCGCGGCGGATTCCGCCAGGTCGTCTTCTCCGTCGACGGCGAGGACGTCTACCGCTTCCTCCGCCACGAGTCCGGCGTCCACCGCGTCCAGCGCGTTCCCGAGACCGAGGCCCAGGGGCGCATCCACACCTCCACCGCCACCGTCGCCGTCCTCCCCGAGGCCGAGGAGGTCGACCTCGAGATCAACCCCGCCGACATCACCGAGGAGCTCTACTGCCGCTCCTCCGGCCCCGGCGGGCAGAACGTCAACAAGGTTGCCAGCGCCGTCCGCCTCATCTACAAGCCCACCGGCCTCGTCGTCGAGTCCTGTACCGAGCGCTCCCAGCACCAGAACCGCATCCTCGCCATGCGCCTCCTCCGCACCCGGCTCTACGAGCAGCAGCAGTCGAAGCAGAAGGAGGCGATGGACGCCATGCGCCGGGCCCAGATCGGCACCGGCGACCGCTCCGAGAAGATCCGCACCTACAACTTCCCCCAGAACCGCGTCACCGACCACCGCGTCGGCGTCACCCTCCACCGGCTCGAGACGATCCTCGAGGGCGAGATGGACGAGCTGGTCGAGGCCCTCCTCCTCGCCGAGCGGGAGAAGCGGCTCAAGGCGCTGGCAAAGGAGGGGCGGGTCTCCTGACCCGCCCGGGTGCCGGGTGACCGGTGTCTCCCTCGCACGAGGGGCGGGGCTTGTCCCCGTCCCGGAGTCGTTCTCCCAGGCCTCGCGCCGCGGGAACGTCAGGGGTGCGGCACCTCGGAGGTTCCGGATCAGGCCGGTCAGGCGGGAGATCCGCATGCGCGCCCCGGAATGGAGCCGCCTCCTCGCCGACGCCGCCCGGCGTCTCCGGGCCGCCGGTGTCGACGCCCCCCGCCTCGACGCGGAGCTCCTCCTCGCCTGCGCCCTGCGCGTCCGGCGTCTCGACGTCCTGACCGGCTCCGACGCCGCCCGCCGCCGCGCCACGCCCGCGGCGCTCCGCCGCTTCCGCGTCCTCCTCGCCCGCCGCGCCCGGCGCGTCCCCCTGCAGTATCTGGTGGGCGAGGCCGAGTTCTACGGCCGCCCCTTCCGCCTCACCCCCGCCGTCCTCGTCCCCCGCCCCGAGACGGAAACGCTGGTGACCCTGGCTCTCGACCGTCTCCGCCGCCGTCCTCAACCCGGAACCCGGAATCCGGGGCCCGGGATCCGCGTCGCGGACCTCGGCACCGGCTCCGGCGCGATCGCGGTTACGCTGGCCTGCGAGCGCCCGGACGCGTAGGTCGTCGCGACGGACCTGAGCCGCGCGGCGCTCGCCGCCGCCCGCGCCAACGCCCGCCGCCTCGGCGTGGCGGGCCGGATCCGTTTCCTGCACGGGGACCTCTTCGCCCCGCTGCGGGGACGGAGGGGACGCTCCACGCTCCACGCTTCACGCTCCACGCCGGGCGGGCCGTTTGACCTCGTGCTGTCCAATCCTCCCTACGTCTCGACGCGGGACCTCTCCCGCTGCCAGCCCGAGGTCCGCGACCACGAGCCGCGGCTGGCGACGTGGGGCGGCCCCGACGGCCTGGCCGTGATCCGGCGTCTGGCCGCGGAGGCGCCCGACTTCCTCGCCCCCGGCGGAGCGCTGATGATCGAGGTGGGGGCAAACCAGGCGGGGCGCGTGGCGCGCCTCTTCCGCGCGGACTGCCGCTACGCGGAGGTGCGGGTGACGAAGGACCTGGCGGGGATCGGGCGGGTGGTGACGGCGCGGGGAAAATGATCGGCCCGAATATCCGGTTTTCCGCACCGCGTATTGCATCCCGGATCCGGCGTCTCACATCACGGGGTCACGTCCCGGAATCCGTAATCCAAACCGGGAGATTTTCGATCCCGAAATCGGACATCGCCGGAAGCGCGAACACGCACGCATATGCTTGTGAAAGTGTGATGGATCCCTCAAGTGCCCGAGAAACGGCTGAGAACGGCGCATAGAGGGTCTCTTTTGCGACCCTTGACAATCCCTGATCCCCCCCCTCCCACACACACCACCCCGCTGATCTCGCGCCTGCGTTCCACCCGGTGCTTCCGACAATCCGCCCACTCCCGGTGTCGATGGCGTCTTCTCAAGACCATCTTCTCTGAAGAGGGGCCCCCCGGATTCCGCTTGTGCGTAGCATCCCAGGCTGTAAACTGCACATGGCGCATGGGCCCGTGCTTGGGGCCCACGTGTAGGGGTTCCCCCATGGGACATCTCCTCCCGGCCGCACTTCTCGCGCTCGCCGGCGCTGCGCCGGCTCCGGCCAGCGAAATCCTCCTCGAGACCGAGTCCTTCGACGACCCCGGCGGGTGGGTCGTCGACCAGCAGTTCGTCGACCTCATGGGATCCCCCTACCTCCTCGCCCACGGCATGGGCGTCCCCGTCGCGAACGCCACCACCACCGCCGCCGTCCCCGCCGCCGGCACCTACCGCGTCTGGGTCCGTACGAAGGACTGGGTCCCGGGCTACGCCGGCCCCGGCACCTTCCGCGTCCGCGTCGACGGCACGCCGCTCGCCCCGACCTTCGGCGACGCGGATCCCGCCTGGGCGTGGCAGGACGGCGGCACCGTCGACCTCTCCGCCGCGACGGTCGCGGTCGCGCTGGAGGACCAGACCGGCTTCGCGGCGCGGTGCGACGCGGTCTACCTCACCACCGACACGGCCGCCGTGCCGCCGAACGACCTGGCGACGATGGCGACCTG
>CAYUME010000790.1:0-2732 GCA_964445475.1 uncultured Planctomycetia bacterium | reverse complement strand
GAGGCGGGGTCCCTTACTTCCGGGGGGCGGCCCACCACGCGTGCCACTCGGCCGGGGTGGCGAAGTACTCGCCCGTGATGCGGTTCAGCGCCTTCAGGGCGTTCCGACGCACGTCGATGTTGGTCTCGCTTTCGAGGGTCCGGATGAGGGGCTCGATCGCATCGCGGGACCGGAGCTGTCCCAGCGCCCCGACGACGAATTTCATCAGGCTGACGCGGTCTTCGGGGACGGTGAGGGTGCCGTGCTGGAGGACGTCGATGAGGGCCGGGACCGCCTCGGGATGCCCGATCTCGCCGAGGCCCTGGGCGGCGGCGGCGCGCACCTCCCACGACGGGTCGTCCCGCAGCATCGGCTCCAGGATCGAGCGCGGGGCGGCGCTGCGCCGCTGCCGGTGGGTGGCCCGGAGCGACTCGGCCACCAGCTTCCGCGTCGTCGGGTTCTCGTCCTTCGAGTACCGGCGCAGGGCCTCCTCCGCCTCCGGGCGGTCGACGAAGTCGGCCAGGAGGAGCATGCACTGCTGGCGGAGGGGGAGGGACCCCTCGCGCGGCGCGGGGTCGAGGATCGCGACGAGGAAGGGGATCAGGCGGGGGCCGCAGGCCCGCAGCTCGTCCCGGATGATCATCTGTTCGTCGGGCGCGGCGCGCGGGAGCATCCGGAGGAAGGCGTCCATCAGGAGCATCGCGGCGTCCTCGCCGAGGGCGATCAGGGACTCCCGGGTCTTGATCCACCGGACGTAGCGGGCGCGGCGGGCCGACGCGCGCGCCTCGTCCGTGCGCGCCGCCAGCTCCTCCGCCGTCGGGTGCAGGTCGAGCCAGAGGCGGTAGAGCTCGCCGCGGCGCGCCAGCGCCTTGCGCGCCGCCTCCCGTGTCACCGCGTCCTCCGCGTGGAACGCCTTGCGCAGGGCCGGCTCGACCGGCCGCTCCAGCAGCTTCTCCACCAGCTCCATCAGCCGCTCGCCGTCGGCCCAGTCGGACGGGTTCGGGGATCCGAACTTCTGGAGGGCCTCGACGTAGGTGGGGAAGTGGCGCCCCGCCCGGGCCGTCCATTCCTGGATCTGCTCGACCTGCGCGTCGGACAGCTCGTTCCGGGCGGGGGTGCCGCGGCTCCCGTCGGTCGCGCAGGCGGCGAGGAGGGCGAGGGCGCACGCGGCCGGGAGGCGTCGCGCGCCGGAGCGGGCGGGCGGGCGGCGAGTCGCGTCGGCGGCCAGGGGGGGGATTTCGGTCGTCATGCGAGCCACCTATTATCAGCGCCGGCCGCGGGGAGTCAAGCGTCTCGTGCGGGCGTCGCGCCGTCGGTCCGCCGCGCCGGAGCCCCGCGGCGCGGGAACGTTTTTCGAATTTGACTTCGATCCGGACCCCTTCTAGAATTCGACGATCAACACGCCCGCGCACGCTCCGTGCGCGTGCCGTTGGGGGATGGCGGGCCCATGGGCCAACCGGAGTTCGTCCACCTCCACGTCCACTCCGAGTTCAGCCTGCTCGACGGCGCCTGCCGCATCGACGCGCTCGTCAAGGCGGTCCGGCGCGAGGGCATGCGCTCCGTCGCCCTCACCGACCACGGCAACCTCTTCGGGGCGATCGGCTTTCACCAGAAGGCGTTGAAGGAGGGCGTCAAGCCGATCCTCGGCTGCGAAGTCTACGTGGCCCCCCGGTCGCGGCACGACCGGAAGGACGCGCACGGGGGGCGCGAAGCGGCGACCCACCTGACCCTGCTCGTCCGCAACGAGACCGGCTACCGCAATCTGCTCAAGCTCGTGACCCTGGCCTACCGCGAAGGCTTCTATTACAAGCCCCGGATCGACAAGGAGCTCCTGACCCAGCACGCCGAGGGGCTGGTCTGCCTGACGGGCTGCCGGAACTCCGAGCTGTCCGAGCTCCTGCTGGCGGAGCGGACGGACGAGGCGGCGGCCCTGGCCGATCTCTACCGCCAGCTGTTCGGCCGCGAGCACGTCTTCGCGGAGCTGCAGGACCACGGGCTGGAGGACCAGCGGATCCTCCTCCAGCGCACGATCGAGCTCGCCCGCCGCCTCGACATCCCCCTGGTCGCCACGAACGACGTCCACTACCTGCAGCGCGAGGACGCCTCCGCCCACGACGTCCTGCTCTGCATCAGCACGGGGAAGCACCTGGAGGATCCGGACCGGCTCCGGTACCCGACGGACCAGTACTATCTGAAGACGCCGGAGGAGATGACCCGGATCTTCGCGGCGGTGCCCGAGGCGGTGTCGAACACGTTGCGGGTGGCGGAGCAGTGCAATCTCGAGATCCGCTTCGGCGTCAGCCACCTGCCTCCCTTTGCCCCCCCGGAGGGCAAGACGCCGTCGGCCTACATGCGGGAGCTGTGCGAGGCCGGGCTGCGGCGGCGGTACCGGGAGCCGGCGCAGACGGTGCGGGACCGGCTCGAGTACGAGCTCGGCGTCATCGAGAAGACGGGGTTCGTCAGCTACTTCCTCATCGTCTGGGACTTCATCCGGTTCGCCCGCGAAAAGGGCATCCCGGTGGGACCGGGGGAGGATTTTCTCAGGAACCTCATCGACGGCACGCGCCAGAGCTGGCCCAAGCCCAAAGTGCTGGTGGTCAGCTACCCCCACAACCCCACCACGGAAGTGGTGGAACTCGATTTCTTCCGCGAGATCGTGGCCTATGCCAAAAAGTACGATGTCATGGTCATTCACGATTTCGCGTACGCCGACCTGGTGTTTGACGGCTATGTCGCTCCCAGCTTCCTCCAGG
>CAYUME010000789.1:0-2735 GCA_964445475.1 uncultured Planctomycetia bacterium | reverse complement strand
CGGTAAACCGTTGCAATCCGCTCATCCGGAGGGGGCCTCGTGAAAATCCGATGCGTCTTCCTGGTGCCTCTGGCCTGTACGCTGCCAGGGCCGCTTTCCTTGCTTGCCGAGGAGGATCCCCCCCAGGGGAGGCTCCTGGAAGAAGAGCGCCGCCGGGTCCTCGACGAGACGATCGACATCAGCCAGGAGTTCGAATACGACTTCGGCGGCTGGATCCGGGGCGAATTCATCACGTTCGACGACGCGCCCTACCGGGACACGCGGACGCTTCGCTTCTACGACCTCCGGCTCTGGGGCCGCGCGCGGGTGGCGGAGATCCCCCGGGTCTCCGCGCGGCTGCTGATGCAGTACACCGACTTCAACAAGGGGGACCAGTACGGCCACAGCCAGAACGACTTCGACGGCCCGAACCTGGACCAGGGATTCTACGAGATCGACCTGTCGGCGGCGGTCGGGATGACCAAGCTGACGGGCCGACTCGGCCGGCAGTTCTTCCAGGTCGGTCGCGGGATCGCGCTGAACGGGACGATGGACGGGCTGTCGATCGAGGGGGAGACGGGCGGATGGGGCTTCAAGGCGCTCGGCGCGCACACGATCATCAGCATGGACGACATCGACAGCAGCCGGCCGGACCACGACGACTCGCACCGGATCTTTGCCGGCGCATCCGTGGAGGGGCCGGATCTCGGCCTGCACACGCGTCCATACGCCTACGGTCTCGTCCAGCGCGACCTGAACGGGTCGGACCCCCCGGGGTCGGGGACGATCGAATTCGGTTACGACTCCGAGTACTGGGGCATCGGCCTGCGCAGCCAGCCAACGACCTTCCTGTCGCTGCGGGGGGAGTTCGTCTTCGAAACCGGGCGCTGCTACCCGGACCCCTTCACAGTGACCGACGGCTCGACGGAATCGGACCCGATCCGCGCGCAGTGTCTCGACCTCCTGGCCGAGGCGCATCCCGACCTGCCGCTGGGGCTCCGCTTTTCGGCCGAGTATCTCTGGGGCTCGGGCGACGCGGACCGCCTGAGCGTGACGAACACGGTCTTCGGCAACGAGGCCGGGACGACGGACGAGGGGTTCCTGGCCTTCGGGTACGTGAACACGGGGATCGCCCTCTACCCGCGCCCCTCGAACCTGCACATCCTCCGTGTCGGCGCCGCGGGGCGGCCGCTGGAGGGGCTGGGGCGCCTGTTGGAGGCGTTCGACGTCGCCCTGGACTGGTTCTATTATATGAAAGACGAAAAGACGGGGGCGATCTCCGATGCCCGGGCGGACCTGCCCGAGGCGTACGTGGGCATGGAGCTCGACGTCTCGGTCACGTGGCGCCCGCTCTCCGACGTCCTGGCCTCGGTCCGGTACGGGATCTTCCTGCCGGGCGACGCGTACTCGAGCGCGACCGACGACACGCGGGGCTTCCTGAGCGCCAGCCTGACGTACATGTTCTGACCCGACTTCCCGGAGGTGGACCGTGAGATTCTGCCGGAGCCCGATCGTCACGGCGGCGCTGGCTTTGCTCCTGGCGCCGGCGCCGGCGTCCGCCGACAAGAACGCCTTCTTCCGCCAGCTGAACGACAAGCCCACGGCCGAATTCCGGGACCTCGTCGCGGTCGTCCACATGCTGACGCGGAACGTCCACGAGGAGAAGCCGTTCGAGCAGTTGCGCGCCGAGCTCGTGACGGAGGGGCATCTGCCTTCCGACTGGGTCTACAAGCCGGAGAGCCCCGTGACGAAGGGGATGGCGGCGTACGGCATCTGTGCGGCCCTCGCGAACGTTCCGGAGGGGGAGCACGGGATCACGGGCGGGCTGACCCTGATGGTCTTCGGCAACAGCGAGCGCTATGCCTTGCGGGAGTGCCTCCATCTCGGGATCGTCATGCCGGGGTACCCGGGGCGGTACGTCCGGGGGGGCGAGCTCCTGGGGATCCTCGCCCGGGCGCAGGCCTACCGGAAGACCGGGAAGGCCCTGACGCTGCAGTTGGACGAGCCGGAGATGACCGATCCCGAGCCGGAGCCGGTCCTTCGGGAGCGGGGGCAGCAGCAGGAGGCGCCGAAGTGACGACGTCACGTGGGACGGGTAGGCAAGGCCACGCGGAGGGACGGCTCATGAGGATCGGAACACGAGTAGCGGCGCTGGCCGGGTGGATGCTGGCCATCGCCCTGCCGGTCTCGGCGGAGGACGCCGCCGCCCCGAAGGGGATGGAGGCGGAAGTCCTCGCCGTTGTCGGCGAGGTGACGGCGAAGCGGCCCGGCCAGAACGATTTCATGCCCGTCAAGGTCGGGGACCGTCTCCCGGAGAAGGCGGAGATCTCGACGGGGCTCAACGCCGAGTGCCGCCTCAAGCTGCCGAACACCGAGCTCAAGGTCGAGGCCCTGACGACGACGTCGATTGACCGCCTGCGGCCCGGGGGCGTGGACGAGGCGGGGCGCGTGGAGGCGGTGGATTCGAAGGTGAGCCTCAAGTTCGGCACCGTGAAGTTCAAGGTGCAGAAGGGCGCGCTCAAGACGGACCTGAAGATCGCGACCCCCAACTCCACCACGGCCATCTCGGGGACGAAGGGCGGGGCCTCCTCCTACGGCGACCAGCCCGACCTGACGGGCGTGACCCACGGGGACGTGACCCTGGCGGGCGAGGACGAGAGCTACGAGGTCCCCGGCGGGGAGCAGATGGACCCCGACGGGGTGACCCGCCTGATGCGTCTCCGGCGCTGGATCTTCGGGCGGATCTACTGGGTCTG
>CAYUME010000788.1:0-2736 GCA_964445475.1 uncultured Planctomycetia bacterium | reverse complement strand
CGCCTCGAGGATGTCGTCGAGGCGGCGCGGGGGTTCGGGGCGGCGAAGGCGGGCGGGCCGGGGTATGACTTCGCCGCGGCGACGGCGCGGATCCGGACCGGTCGGACGCCGAAGGCCGGCGACCTCGCCTGCGCGGCCGATCCCGTCCAGGCGCTGCCGGCCGGCGACGTGATCCGTCGCCTGAACGAGTCGAAGATCCTCTCGGTCGGCGACAACAAGCGGTCCGGCCCGGGCGCCCCGTTCTTCGAGATCCCCCTCGAGTACGTGACGTTCGGCGAGGTGAACGACGCCTGGAAGGCGGCGGACCCGGATGAGGCGGCGGCCATCGCCGACCGCTGGCAGAAGATGGCGGCCCGGATCGAGGGCGTCGACCGGGCCACCCTCGTCACGTCCGCGGCCATGTACCTCGGGCAGAAGGCCGTCCTCGCGAAGCACGGCGCGAACGCGATCACCATCAACTGCCTCGGCGGCTTCTACGGCGGCCACATCCACGCCTACCCCTGCCTCGGCTTCCACGAGCTCTGCAACGAGGGCCTGGTCGGCGCCTGCGAGAACGACGTCCGCTCCACCGCCTCCATGATCCTCTTCTCGGCCCTCACCGGCGGCCGGACCGGCTTCATCTCCGACCCCGTGATCGACATCGCGAAGCGCCAGATCATCTATGCCCACTGCGTCGCCTCGAACCGCGCCTTCGGGCCGAAGGGGGCGGCCAACCCCTTCGAGATCCTCACCCACTCCGAGGACCGGCAGGGCGCGTCGGTGCGCTCCACCCTGCCCGCCGGCTACATGACCACGACGATCGAGGTCAAGCCGGACCGGAAGGAGATCCTCTTCCACATGGCGAAGGCGGTGGGGAACGACCGGAACGACCGGGCGTGTCGCACGAAGCTCTGCGGGGAGCCGGTGGGCGATCTCGAGAAGCTCTACACCGAGTGGGACCGGTGGGGCTGGCACCGTGTCACCGCCTACGGCGACCTGAAGGCGCCCGTCGCCGCCGTGGCCGGGGCCCTGGGCTACACGATCGTGACGGAGGCCTGAGGCGACGGCGATCGCCATCCCGCAGCCGGCGGACGGAAGGCCCCGTGCGCTTCGCGCACGGGGCCTTTTCGTCGCCTGAACTTCGTGCGCTCCACCCCCGCCGCCGCTATAATCTCCGGGTCCCCCGTGGATCGTAATCTTCGTGCTCACCGTGCCTTCCGTGTATCACGATCTCCGTGGTCTTCGTGCCCTCCGGGGCCCGAACTATTCGTGAGCTCCGTGGCATGGCCCGCAAGCGCGCCGACTTCATCAAGCTGGACTTCGACCACCGGCGCACGCTCGAGCTCAAGGTCCAGAAAGACTTCCAGGGCGAGTACCGCTACGACTATTACCTCGCCCGGCGCTGCCCCAGCTAGTCCCGCTCGCTCATCCAGCGCCTCATCAAGGAGAAGCTCGTCTCCGTCAACGACCACGCCATCAAGCCCAGCACCGTCGTCCAGCGGGGGGACCAGATCCGCCTCGAGCTCCCCCTGATCCTCATGCCCCAGGTCCAGCCCAAGGACATCCCGCTGGAGATCCTCTTCGAAGACGAGCACCTGATCGCCATCAACAAGCCGCCGGACTTCGTCGTCCACCCGGCCGCCGGCCACTGGGACGACACGCTGGTCAACGCGCTGCTCCACCACTGCGGGACGCTCCCCGAGACGGACGAGGTCTACAAGCCGGGAATCGTCCACCGGATCGACAAGGACACGAGTGGGGTGATCCTCGCGGCCAAGACGATCGCCGCCCACAAGGGCCTGACCGCCCAGTTCGCCGACCGCACCACCCGCAAGGAGTACCGGGCGATCGTCGAGGGGCGGGTTGAGCGGGACGCCGACGTCGTCGACCGCCCCATGGGCCGGTCGAGGCGCGACTGGAAGAAGATGGCGGTCTACGACGCGGTGGACGAGGCGCACGACGTCAAGGAGGCGGTCACCGAGTACGAGGTTCTCGAGCGCTTCCGGGGATTCTCCTTCGTCGCCGCCCGGCCGAAGACGGGACGGACACACCAGATCCGCGTCCATCTCGCCTCGATCGGCCACCCCCTCGTCGGGGATGCGACGTATGGCCGGCGCGCGTCGCTGGCGCCGGCGGACCTCGTGGACGAGCGGGCGGCGACGGGGGAGGAGCCGGTGGAGCCGGTCCTCGACCGCCAGGCCCTTCACGCCGCCCGGCTGACGCTGACGCACCCCGCGACGGGCAAGCCGGTCACCTTCGAGGCGCCTCTGCCGGCGGACATGGCGGCGTGCCTCGAAATGCTCCGACAATACCGGGGAACGGGAGTCCCCCGCTGATTCCGCCAATTGAAATCGGCGCAAGGAACGGCCCCCCTCAAGGAGTACGACGTGGCGCTCGCGGTGACCGTACTCGGCGGCGGGACGGGATCCTTCCACGTCCTCCAGGGGCTCCGGGACCGGCCGGGGCTGGAGGTCCAGTCCGTCGTCAACATGATGGACTCCGGCGGCGATTCCGGCCGGCTGCGTGACGAGTTCGGCGTCCTTCCCCCCGGCGACGCCCGCCGGTGCATGGTCGCCCTCGCCGAGGAGGGCGACCTCCTGCGCGAGCTCTTCTCCTTCCGATTCCAGGACCCGCCTCTCGAGGGCCGGCAGTTCGGCAACCTCTTCTTCATCGCCCTCACGAAAATTCTCGGGGACGAGGGCCGCGCCTACGAGGCGGTCGGCCGCCTCCTCAAGATCCGCGGCCGCGTCCTCGCCG
>CAYUME010000787.1:0-2738 GCA_964445475.1 uncultured Planctomycetia bacterium | reverse complement strand
CTTCGGCGGGCGCCTTCGCTCGGAAGGGCCCTGACGGGCCCTCCGAGCGAAGGCGGGTCGGGGCGCCGGGATTTGAACCCGGGACCTCTTGCACCCCAAGCAAGCGCGCTAGCCAGGCTGCGCTACGCCCCGAGGAGAGACCGGGCCGCGTGACGGCCCGGCGTCTCCATCCCGACCGGAAGCGACCTTAGCAGAATCCCTTGGGGGTTTCAAAGGGATTGTGGGGCGAGGGCTATGGTTTCAATGCCTTGAGCCGGTAGCGGATGCGGCAACCTTTGAAGTAAAGAACTTCCCTTGCGTTAGAGCTCATGGATACGGCCAGGAAATAACCGTACCGATTGTCGATCTGGGGGGAGGAGATCGTGTTTTCGGATTCGCTCTGGACCGTGCTCGAACTTCCGACTGTTAACAAGGAGACATAGGCCATCAACTCGGTCGTGTCTGCAGACAGATCCTGCCGGACCAGGGAAACTCCGAGATGAAGGTTCTCGGCCGGATTCTCGTCGAGGGCATAGGCCGTGAGCTCTTCGACGATCGCCCCTTCGGGCAAATGGACGTTGGCGTGAAGCAAGGCGTAATAGGGGGAGCTGCCGCCGGTTGCGAACACGTAGGACGTGCTGTTGACGATCAGGGTGTCGTCCTCGCTCGGGTCCCGGTTCTGGTGGAATCCGGCGGCGCTTGCCGACAGGTAGAACGTCTTTTCGACGTCGTACTGGAACTCCTCGCTGGCCTGGACCGTGCCGGAGACGTCCAGTCGCTCGGTTGGCGTTGCGACTCCGATGCCCAGGTTGCCCGTGCCGGTCAGCGTCGCTTTCGTGGAGGCCGGGTTGGAAACGGTTCCGGATTCGCCGGGAGTATAGGTCTTGAATTCGATCCTCGAGTCCGCGTTGCCGGTGGAGATGCCCGACTGGAGGTAGAGCGTCCCGCCGGCCGCATCGGTGGCACCCGCTTCGGAGCCTCCCGCCTGGACGAGGAGGTGGTATCCGAACCCTCCCGAGGTGCGGCGGGACTTGTAGATGTTCGACGCGGCGCTGTCCCCGTTCAGGTAGAGCGTCCCGCTCACGGAGGCATGCGCGGCAAAGCTGGTCAGCCCCGTACCGTCGATACGCATCCGCTCGACGCCGCCCGTTGTGATGGCCAGCGTATTGGCTGCAGGCTGGTAGAGGCCTGTGTCGGGGTCGCCGGAGACGCCCAGTCCCGGCAGGAGGGAGGTGCCGTTGTCGATGAGGATGCGAGCTGTGTCGGTCATCGCAAAGGCTCCCGTTGTGACGTTCGCGGTCCCGGTGAAATACACTCCAGACGAGAACCAGACGTTGTTGTCGAAGGTGTTCGCACCTGTGTAGGTGTTGCCGGTAGAGAGCTTCGGAAACGAGGCGGCATGTAGCCCGTCGAGTTGATCTGCATCCAGTCCACTACCTGGGCCGTCCGTTAGACTCAAGTTGCCCTCGGTCGACAAGGCCAGTGGGGCCGAGGTGGAGACCGCCACCGTGCCCGAGGCGTTCGGCAGCGTGATGGTCCGGTCGCTGGTCAGCGTCGAAATCGCCAGGACCATCTCGTTCCCGTCCGATGTCCCTCCCTCGAAGACCAGCGGTTGGGCTCCCTGGATCGTGCCGCCGATCGTGATGTTGTCGGTCAGGGCGTCCCCCAGCGCGACCGTCCCCCGGGCGGAGAGCGCCAGGTCGATCACCGCCGTCCCGGAGATCCAGAAGCTGCCGCCCTGCGCCGCGGCCGACTGGTTCTGGATGAACGTAGTCGCCCCGGGCGTGCTGACCCAGGCCTTGCCGGCGCACAGGAGGATGTTCCCGTCCGCTCCGGCGTCGTCCAGTCCCGTTCCGCCGCGGGAAATCCCCAGAATCCCGGAGGTGATCGCCGAGGCGTTGTGGAAATGCGAGGTCCGCGCGAAGGCCAGGGAGTCCAGCCCGTCCAGCGTGTCCGCGTCGTCCGCTCCCAGCGCCCGGCGGGCGTACGGGACGCCCGTCAGCGGGTAGCGCGGCGACATCTCCGACGCCTCGCCCGCGACCTGGATGCCCAGCCACCGGCCGCTGGTCATGTCCAGCGTGAAGCCGGAGAAGTCGCTCACGGTGCCGAGCTGCGCGCTGTAGAGCCCCGCGGTGACGACAACCGACTGGGTCTCCGTCCAGAGCGCCACGCCGCCGGAGGCGGCATCGTAGATCGAGAACGTCATCGAGACGTCCCCGGTCACGGGATTCCCCTCCGCGTCCGTCAGCCGTCCCTGGAACGTGATCTGTTCCGGCTGGGGGGCCTGCGCGGACAGGTCGGGCACCGCGAGGAAGGCGAGGAGGACCGCAAGGGAGATCGGGAAGGGGACCCGGCGCATGGGGAGTGCCTCGAAAAGGGACGGCGGTGATGCCAACGGGGGGAATGTGGGGCAGGCGGCAATTATTGTCAAGAGGCATATGAACAGCGACTCACAAAACCGGCATTTCGCGTGGGAGGGGTTTGTCCCCTGACGTGCTGTATCCCAAAGGGGGACAACCCCGATCGTCACAAGCCGATCGGGGTTGTTCGGCCCTCTGCCCACGGCTCCTGTGCTGGCCGAACAAACCCCTCCCACGACGGCCTTGCCGGGGTCCCGGCCGGATGCTATGGTAGGCCCGCCATCGAGGCCAGCCGCATGGACGTCCTTCTGACCGTCGCCGCCGCGTTTGGGGTTGCCTACCTCCTGGGCTCGGTCCCGTTCGGGCTGATTGTCGCGCGGGCCGTCAAGGGCATCGACA
>CAYUME010000786.1:0-2757 GCA_964445475.1 uncultured Planctomycetia bacterium | reverse complement strand
TCAGGTTGTCGGCCCGCCCCCCGCAGGAGCCGGCGACGGCGCCGTAGGCGATGCCGAGGGCGAGGCTGAGGGCGATGGCGGCCAGGCCCACCCCGAAGGTGAGCCGGAGGCCCGCGAAGGCGCGGGGGAGGAGGTCCCGGCCGATCGAGTCGGTGCCGAAGAGGTGCCCGGGCCCCGGCGGGAGGAGGCCGTCCGGGAGGCCGGCGCGCGCCGACCCGCCGCCGGCGGACGGCAGGACGGCGGGCACGGCGAAGCTGGCCGCGGCGAAGAGGGCGAGGAGCAGGAGGCAGACCCCCGCCAGGCGGTTCTTCCGGAACCGGCGCACCGCGAGCTGCATCGGCGTCCGCGCTTCCATCATTCCAGGTTCACCCGCGGGTCGAGGAGATACTGGGCGAGGTCGGCCAGGACGTTGAGCCCCACGAGCAGCAGGCTGTAGACGGCGATCGCGCCGATGGCCAGCGGGTAGTCGGCGTGGAGGAAGCTGCTCACGAAATACTTCCCCATCCCCGGCACGTGGAAGATCGTCTCGACGACGAAGGATCCCGTCACGATGTACGCCGTGGCGGGGGCGAGAAAGGTGAGGACGGGGACGATGCCGTTGCGGAGGGCGTGCTCGAAGAGCACCCGCCGCTCCGACAGCCCCTTCGCCATCGCCGTCCGGACGTAGTCCTTCTGGAGGGCCTCGAGGACGCCCGCCCGCGTCAGGCGCGAGATGTAGGCCAGGTTGGGGAGCGCGAGGACGAGCACGGGCAGGACCATCTGGGCCGGCGAGCCCCAGCCCGCCGGGGGGAGGATCGGGAGGAGCAGGGCCAGGGCGATGATCAGGAGGGGGGCGAGGACGAAGCCGGGGATGCAGATCCCGGCCACGACGATCCCCATCGTCAGGTGGTCGATCCACGCGTTCCGCCGGGCCGCCGCGAGCGCCCCCGCCGTCACCCCGAGCCCCGTCGCGAGGGCCAGGGCGCAGAAGCCGAGGAAGGCCGAGACGGGGAACCCCAGCCGCAGGACCTGCCCGACCGTCCAGCTCTTGTAGCGGTACGAGCGGCCGAAGTCGAGCCGCGCCGCGTTTCCCAGGAAGCGGAGGTACTGCTCGGGGAGGGGCCGGTCGAGGGCGTAATGCTGGCGGTTGATCGCCTTGATGGCCGGGGTCCCCGCCTTTTCCGTCGCGAAGGGGTCGCCGGGCACGGCGCGGACGAGGAAGAAGAGGACGGTGAGGACCGCCCAGAGGACGATCGCCGCCCCGAGCAGGCGCCGCGCCAGGAAGCCCGCCAGTCGCGTCATCGGTCCACCCGGAAGTAGCGGAGCAGGAACCGGTCCATCGGATTCTCGGCCGGAAACCCCTTCACGCCGGGCTTGAGCATCATGTACTCGAAGGGCACGTAGAGGGGGACGAGGAGGCAGGCCTCCTCGAGGAGGCGACGCTCGCAGCCGGCGAGGATCGCGAGCCGCCGGGCGTTGTCCGGCTCGGCCAGGCTCTCCCGGACCCGGCGGTCGTACTCGGGGTCCCCCCATCCCGTCCGGTTGTTCCCCCCCCCGGTCACCCACATGTCGATGAACGTGGTGGGGTCCGCGTAGTCGGCGGACCAGGTGCTGTAGGCCAGGCCGTAGTCGACGTTGTTCATCGTGTCGAGGTAGATCTGCCACTCCTGCCCCTTGGCGTCGATCGTGACCCCGAGGTGCCGCTCCAGCTGGCCGCGGATGACGTTGTAGATGTCCTTCTGCTTCGGGGTGTCGCGCATCAGGAACTCGACGCGGGGGAAGGTCGACCGGTCCGGCCAGGCCGCGTCGAGGAGGCGGCGGGCGGCCGCGGGGTCGAAGCCCAGGCCGGCCGGCTGGACGTCGCGGTAGCCGGGGCAGGGGGGGACGAGCCGATCTGTCGGCTGCTCGCCGCCCTGGAGGACGCTGACGACCGCCCGCTTGTCGACGGCCATGGCGAAAGCGCGTCGGACGCGCGGGTCGTCGAACGGCGGGCGGGTCGTGTTGATGCGGAGGAAGGAGCTGCTGAACGTGGCGTAGGGGTGGAAGTCGGGACGGCTCCGGAGCGGGGCGATGAAGTCCTGGGGGACCACCGACCGGTCGACGGCGTCGAGCATCCCGCGCTCGTAGTAATTGAGGCCCGTGGCGCCCCCGTCGATGACGCGGGAGAGGACGCGGTCGAGCCGGACGCCGGCCGCGTCGTGGTAGCGGGGATTCTTCCGGAGGACGATCGCGTAGTGCGGCCGCCACCGGTCCAGCACGAAGGGGCCGTTGCAGACGATCCGCCCCGGCTTGATCCAGTCGTCCCCGTGCGCCTCCACCGCCTCGCGCGGCACCGGCATGAGCGTCCCGAAGGCGAAGATGTCGAGGATGAACGGGACGGCGTTCTCGAGGGTGACCTCGAGGGCGCCGCCGGGGAGGACGCGCACGCCGACGTCTTCGGCCCGGAGGGGCGGGCGGGCTGCCGCGGAGGTCGACGCGGCGAGCAGCTGCGACCGGATCTCCGGGCTCGGCTCCCCGGCGGGGGCGGCCAGGGTCCGGAGGCGGTCCGCCTGCGGCGCCCGCGCGCCGGGGAGGAGCACGGTCTTCAGCGCGTCGAGGCGGTCCTTCCCGTCCATCCCCGCCCAGCCCCGGACCAGGACGTCCGACAGGTTCTGCAGGTGGTAGGCCTCCGCGCCCCGGATGTAGTAGAGCATGTTGGCGTAGTCGCATTTGACGCGGCAGTCGAGGATCCGCCGCCATGACCACACGAAGTCCTCCGCGGTGACGGGGCGCCCGTTC
>CAYUME010000785.1:0-2762 GCA_964445475.1 uncultured Planctomycetia bacterium | reverse complement strand
AGTCCATCAGGTGGTCGGCGACGAGCCGGCCGACGGCGGCGTTGTCGACGAGGACGCGCGGGATGCGGGAGCGGCGCAGGGCGCCCGAGATGTTCACGGCGGGGAGGCCGAGGCCGCGGACGATCGCCTCCTCGCGCGTCGTGTTGATCAGGGCGATGACGCCGTCCCCCCGCCACCCCCGGATCCCCTCGACGGCGCCGAAGGTCTCGGGATTGATCACGAAGGCCCAGCGGGCGCGGCCCCGCGCGTGGTCGGCTATTCCCCGGAGCGTCCGCTCGATGTGAGGGATGCGGATCGGCATGACGAGGGCGATCTTGCGAGCCGGCCTGGCCATCCGGACGCCCCCGTGGAACGGGCAGGAACTTCAAAACCCCCGAGGGGGTACAAATCACGGAGGGCACGAATAAAGCACGGAGGAGATCTGTTGACTCTCTTCCGTCTCGTCTCCGTGTTCTCTGCGGCTCCGGGCCTTGTTCCCCCAGCGGCGATCACGACCGCAGCATGATCACCGTGCAGCCGATGCCGCCGAGCGCGCGTTCCAGGTCGGCGAACATCGCGTCGTCCCGGTAGAGGCCGATCGTCGCGCCGCCGGAGCCGGCGAACTTGGCCGAGGCGCCCACCTTCCGCGCGACCTCCACCATCTCCACCTGCTCCGCCGGCAGCCGGCAGATCGAGCGCCGCACGTCGAAGTTCCGGTCCATCAACGACCCGAGCGTCTTCGCGTCGCGGGCCAGCAGCGCCCCCCGTGCCGCCTCCGCCAGCCCGGCGAAGGTCCGCATCGCCTCCACCACGTCCGCGTCGCCCCGGTCGAACCGGGAACGGATGTCGTTGTGGAAGACCTCCGTCGGCTCCCCCACGTCCGCCTTGTAGGCCACGTAGAGCGGCGGCAGCAAGGCGGGATCCAGACGCTCGTAGACGCCGTGCCAGTACCCGTGCTTTTCAACCATCGTCTCCCGGCTGAAATCCATGTAGACCGCCCCCTCGTAGACCTCGATCACGCGGTCTTGCAGGCCGGCCGCGATGCGCAGCTCCTCGGTCTCGACCGCCAGCGCCAGGGAGGGCTGGACCTCCAGCGGGACGGTCACCCGGTAGAATGCCATCAGGGCGCGCAGCGTCGCGACGATGATCGCGGTCGATCCCGCCAACCCCACCTGACGCGGCACATTGCTGCAATAGCGGATCGAAAAGTTGCGGTCGTGCAGCCGCAGGCCCTGGCGCTGGCAATACCCGTAGAATCGCCGGATCGTCGCCTTGACCAGGCGGATGCCGCCGTAGTAGCCGTGCAGCTTGACGTCCCGCGCCAGGTCCCCGATGGAGTCGAAGCTCGAGTGGTCCTCGTCGCACGGCACGATCTCGACGCGGTCCCATTCGTACAGCACGACGTCCGCGTGGAAATTGCGCACGATGACCGAGAGGGTCTTGCCGTGGTAGCCGTCGGACGGATTGCCGACCAGGCCGGCCCGGGCGTGGCAGCGCGTGCGGATGATCTGCATGGCCTCAGCCCCGCTTCCCGGAGAGCACGTCTGTCAGGAACCGGCGCAGACCGGGCCCGTGGCGTGGATCGGACAGGGCGAACTCGCAGAACGCCTCGAAGTAGCTCTCGAAGTTGCCGATGTCGAAGCGCCGCTCGCCCGGCTGCAGCCGCACGCCCACGACGCGCCCGCCGTCGCGGATCATCGTGCGGATGGCGTCCGTCAGCTGGATCTCGCCGCCCTTGCCGGGCTTCGTGCCGGCCAGCAGCGGGAAGATGCCGGGCGCGAAGACGTAGCGCGCCGCCACGGCCAGATTGCTGGGCGCCTCGTCCACCGACGGCTTCTCCACAATGTCCGCCAGCTCGAAGACCTCCGACACCTCCCCGCGCGGCTTCGCGATCCCGTACTGCACGACGTCCCCCCGCGGCACCTCCTCAAAGCAGATCACCGCGTCCGCGCGCCGTGTCTCGAACTGCTCGACCATCCGCTCCACGATCTTCGACTGGGCGTTCATCCCGATGATCGAATCGCCCAGCGCCACGACAAACGGCTCCCCGCCCACCAGGGGCCGGGCGCAGAGGACCGCATGGCCCAGCCCCAGCTGGCGGCGTTGCCGGGTGTAGAAGTAGTCGACCCCCATCCGCTCGAATTCCAGCTCCTCCAGCAGCTCCTCCTTGCCGGTCCCGCGCAAGAACGCGATCAATTCCGCGTTGTCGTCGAAATGGTTCTCGATGGACGACTTTCCCGCGCCGGTGACGAACAGCAGGCGCCGGATGCCGGATCGTGCCAGCTCCTCGACCACGTACTGCACGACCGGCTTGCGCCCGACGGGCAGCATCTCCTTGGGCTGGCTCTTGGTGGACGGCAGCAGGCGGGTCCCCTGCCCCGCCACGGGCACGACGGCCAGGTCGACAGCCATGGGCGGTCTCCGTTACCAGGGACGACGGGGATGCAGGCGAATGGAACGGGGGACAGTATAGCGGTGGCGGAAGGGGGGGGGAATTGGGAATTGCGGAGTTGCACGCGGCTCGGCCGGGCCGCGTGACGGTCGGGGTCGGCGTCTCTTCGCGTTCATCTGTCTCTTGTCTCTTACGCAGCCGGGGGCATCCGACTCCCGGCACCCCACCGGCGGCGAGGCCCCGCCGGCGCCCCCTCCCGGAGGTCCCCAGATTTCGCAATACTGCACACTATTTCGCAAATGCGCTCTTGTTTGCAAGCGGGGGCCGGGGTAGGGGGTGTGGGAAGCGCCGCTCCTGTCGCGTTTCCGGGGGAGGGGGAACATGATCCGCA
>CAYUME010000784.1:0-2763 GCA_964445475.1 uncultured Planctomycetia bacterium | reverse complement strand
GGACAGGTACTGCGCGGGATGCCACGACGGCAAACAGGCCCAGCCGAACCTGGCGGACAGCACGATTATCAAGACGAGCGGGGGGATGTCGCAGTTCCCGCTGTCCTACACGGAGCTGCACCCGTTCGTGCGGCGGAACGGGCCGGAGGGCGACTATCACGTCCTGACGCCGCTGGAGTTCCACGCGGACACGAGCGAGCTGGTGCAGATGCTGAAGAAGGGGCATTACAACGTGAAGCTGGACGCCGAGGCCTGGGACCGGCTGATCACGTGGATCGACCTGAACGTGCCGTGTTACGGCACGTGGCGCGAAGTGAAGGAGCCTCCGGCCGACGGCGCGCGGCGGCGGTACGAGCTGAAGAAGCGCTACGCGGGCGTGGACGAGGACATCGAGGCGATCCCGGAGACGAAGACGGAGAAGCCGGCGTTCGTCAGGCCGGAGCCGATGCCGGCGCGGCCGACGGCCGTGACGGTGGCGGGCTGGCCGTTCAGCGCGGAGCGGGCGAAGCGGATGCAGGCGGACGCGGGGCCGCGCGACGACGTGCTGGATGCCGGCGGCCTGGCCCTCGCGTTGAGGCGCGTGCCGGCGGGCGCGTTCGCGATGGGCGACGTGAGCGGCGAGGCGGACGAGTTCCCGACGGCGGCGGTGGAGATCGCGAAGCCGTTCTGGATGGGCGTGACGGAGGTGTCGCTGCGGCAATTCCAGCGGTTCGATCCGATGCACCGGAACGGGTACTACGATCAGCACTACAAGGACCAGGTGCGGCCGGGGTACCTGATGGACGACCCGGATCTGCCGGTGATCCGCGTGTCGTGGAACCAGGCGATGGCGTTCTGCCGGTGGCTGTCGGCGAAGTCGGGCCGGACGGTGACGTTGCCGACGGAGGCGCAGTGGGAATGGGCGTGCCGGGCGGGGACGAGCACGCCGCTCTTCTACGGCGACCGGGATGCCGATTTCTCGGGGTTCGCGAACCTGGGCGACAAGTCGCTGCGGCTGCTGGCGGTCAAGGGCGTGGACCCGAAGCCCGTCCCGAATGCCGACCGGTTCTGGGACTTCGTGCCCAAAGACGACCGCTTCGACGACGGCGTGCTGCATCTGGCGAAGCCGGGGCGCTACCAGCCCAACGCGTGGGGGCTGTGCGACCTGCACGGAAACGTGGCGGAATGGACGCGCAGCACGTACCGGCCGTATCCCTACCGCGTCGAGGACGGCCAGCAGGACGCGACGACGGCGGGCCGGAAGACCGTCCGCGGCGGCTCGTGGCACGAGCGGCCCAAATACGCGCGCTCGGCGTTCCGGCTGTCGTACCCGGAGTGGCAGAGGCCGTAAAATGTGGGGTTCCGCGTAATCGTGGAGGACTAGGATCGCGGGGCCCTGCCGGTGCGGGCCCGCCGCGGACGTTTCGGTCCGCCTTTCCAGGGGACGGACAGGGGCGCTTGGCGTTCCTGTCCGTACACGCGATGCGCTCCTTGTGCCGGGCCCTGTTCGCGCTGTCGCCTCTCGCGCTGGTCATCGCGGCCGGCTGCCGCGACGCGGTGCGGGAGCCGGTCGTTCTCCCTCCCCCCGAGGACGGCGTCTGCCGCATCCTCGCCGACAGGCGCCTCCAGCCGCCGCTCGAGACGATCGGAGCGGCGTTCGCCCGGCGGACCGGACTGCGGGTCGACCTGACCTTCCTGCCCACCCCGGATCTCGAGACCCGCGCAGCGGCCGGCCCGGCCGGGTGCGACGTCGTCCTCGGCCTGCCGGAGCGCAAGGACGGCCGGACGGCCGTCCAGGCCCTCCCCGGCGCGACGACGGTCGCCTGGAAGTACCCGACCGGCGAGCCGGTCTGGGCGGCCGCGGCGACCGCCCGCCCCGGCGCGGCCGACTTCGTCCGCTTCGCCGGCAACCCGACGGGCCACCGCCTCTGGTCCGAGTCCGAGGCGGGCTTCACGATCGTCTCCGGCGAGCACGCCGCCTCGACCGAGTGGATCTCCGAGCACCGCGTCAAGCATACCTACGCCCTGACGGCCCAACGCATGCTGGCGGAGTGCGGCGGGATCCGCGAGGGGCTGATGATCGACATCGGCTGCGGGCCGGGCCACCTCGAGGTCGAGCTGGCGAAACGCTCGCAATTCAAGATCGTCGGTCTCGACATCGATCCCGGCGCGAGGCGTTTCTTCGAGGAGCGCATGCGGGAGGCGGGGCTCTCGGATCGCGTCTCGTTCGTCGAGGGGGACGCCCAGCAACTGCCCTTCCCCGACGCCTCCGCCGACGTGATCGTCAGCCGCGGCACCCTCGTCTTCATCCCCGACATCGGGAAGTGTCTCCGGGAGGTCCGGCGCGTCCTGAAGCCGGAGGGCGTCGCCTTTCTCGGTGGGCGATATCTCTACACGCCGCAGCAGGACAAGGTCTCGACGGAGAAGCTGCGGGAGATCGTCCGGACGTCGGGCGTGCCGGACGCGCGGGTGATCGAGGAGAACGGCCAGTGGGTCAAGATCGCCGGGCCGCAGGCGCCGGAGGCGGCCCGTCGTCCCGTCCTGCCCGGTCCGGACCTGCTCGCCGGGCGGCTTGTCGCCGACTACGGCATTGCCGAGGGCCGCTGCCTGCTGCTCTGCGGGGGCGGCGGGGAGGCGCAGCAGGCCCTGCTGCAGGGTCTGGCGGAGGCGACGTCTCTGGAGATCACCGCGCTGTCCGCCGCCGGGGCGGCCGCCGAGAGCGCGCAGAAGCGGGTCCTCGACGCGGGACTGGAGCAGCGCGTCGCGTGCCGGGCCGGGCGGCCA
>CAYUME010000783.1:0-2765 GCA_964445475.1 uncultured Planctomycetia bacterium | reverse complement strand
GGGCTCCCCCCGGGTGCTCCTCTTCTCGCCCCATCCCGACGACGAGTGCATCACCGGCGCCCTCCCGCTCCGGCTCCTCCGCGAGCGCGGCGCGGACGTCGTCAACATCGCCGTCACGCAAGGCAGCAACAAGGAGCGCCAGGCCGCCCGATGGGACGAGATGGAGGCCGCCTGCCGCTTCCTCGGCTTCGACGTCCTCCCGACGGTCCCCAACGGGCTCGAGCAGATCAACCCGCGCGCGCGAGGCCGACCCCGCCCGCTGGGCGCAGTCGGTCCACGTCGTCACCGACCTGCTCGTCCGCGAGCGCCCCAAGGCCCTTTTCGTCCCGCACGCGACCGACTGGAACGCGACCCACATCGGGACCCACCTCCTCGTCGTGGACGCCCTGGCCTCGCTCGGGCCGGACGTCGACGTCCTCGTCGTGGAGACCGAGTTCTGGGCGCCGATGCTGGACCCCAACCTGATGGTGGAGTCCCATCTCGACGACGTCGCCGACCTGGTGGCGGCGGTCTCGTTCCACGCGGGCGAGGTGAAGCGGAACCCGTACCACCTGACGCTGCCGGCCTGGATGCAGGACAACGTCCGCCGGGGCGGGGAGCTGGTGGGGGGGCAGGGGGCCGCCGCCCCCGACTACCGGTTCGCCACGCTCTACCGGCTGCGCCGGTGGGCCGCGGGCGGCTGGCAGGAGGTCCTGCAGCACGGTCGTCTCGTCGGGAGGTCCGACGCCCTGGACTGGCTGGCCTGATCGGCTGGCGCCGCCGTCCGGGATTGCCGTGGCCTCCGTCCCGGGGGCCGGTGGAAGCGCCAGTCGGAAAGGAGGCCGTCCGTGAAAGTCCCGTTCTACGGTCACACCCGGCAGTACCGCGCCATCCAGGCGGAGATCGACGCCAACATCCGGAAGGTCCTCGAGAGCGGCGAGTACGTGATGGGCCCCATGCTCAAGCAGTTCGAGCAGGAGTTCGCCGCCTTCCACGGCACGAAGCACGCCGTCGGCGTGGCCAACGGGACCGACGCCATCTGGCTGGCCCTGATGGCGCTCGACATCGGCCCCGGCGACGAGGTCATCACCCACCCGAACACGTTCTTCGCCACCGCCGAGGCCATCTGGATCGCCGGCGCCACGGCGGTCTTCGTCGACTGCTGCCCGAGGACCAAGGCGATCTGCCCGAAGCGGATCGAGGCGGCCGTCACCCCGAAGACGAAGGCGATCATCCCCGTCCACCTGTACGGCCAGTGCGCGGACATGCCGGCGATCAAGGCGATCGCCGACCGGCACCGGCTCCGCCTGATCGAGGACAACGCCCAGGCGATCGACGCGGCGGGGAAGGGGTTCCGGATCGGCGCGCTGAGCGACGCCGCCACCACCAGCTTCATCATCCAGAAGAACCTCGGGACCTTCGGCGACGCCGGCGCGCTCGTCATGAACGACTCCGAGATCGACCGCCGCGTCCGCAAGCTCCGCAACCACGGCTCCGAGAAGCGCTCCGTCCACAGCTACGGGTTCAACAGCCGCCTCGACGACCTCCACGCCGGCATCCTCAGCGCGAAGCTGAAGCACATCCACGCGTGGAACGACCTGCGGCGGACGTGGGCCGCCCGCTACACCGCGGGCCTCAAGGCCTGCCGCAGCATCGACCTGCCCTGCGAGCTCCCCGGCTACCGGCACGTCTTCCACCTGTACGTGATCGAGACGAAGCGGCCGCAGGACCGCGACCCGCTGCTCAAGCACCTCAACGACAACGGCGTGGACGCGAAGCAGCACTACCCGATCGCCATCCACCGGCAGGAGGGCTATCCGTGGGGCCGGCCGGCCCGCATCGTCGGGAGCGTCGCCCACGCCGAGGCCAACGCCGCCTGCTGCATCAGCCTGCCGATGTTTCCCGAGCTGACGGAGGCGGAGGTCGACTGCACGGTGCAGCTGGTCCTCGACTGGGAGAAGTCCCACCCGGAGGCCTGTCTGGACGGGCCGGGGGCGGCGCGCCGGGACGCGTGCGGCTGCGAGTAGACACGCACCTTCCGCCCGCGGGGCGCCCGCGCGCCCCGCGGGCCTGTCCAACGACCGGGAGGCGACGATTGCCACGCCCGATCGCGCGATGGTGGTCGGCACCGGCAAGCGCGGGATGCACCACGCCCTCGCCTTCAAGGCCAACCCGCGGTTCGCGGTCGTCGGGCTCTGTGACATCGACGCGGGCCGCCTGGCGGCCGCCGCGGAGAAGGTCGGCGGGGGGGTGCGGACGGGGACGGACGCGGCGGTGCTGGCGAAGGAGCTCCGTCCGGACGTCTTCTGCTTTTGCACGCTGCCGGCTCTGCGCCTCCCGATGGTCCGCGCGGGCGTCGAGGCCGGTGCGAAGCTGATCGCCTTCGAGAAGCCGGTGGCCCTCACGAGCGCGGAGGCGATGGCCGTCCGCGACCTGCTTCGAGCCGCCGGCGTGAAGGCCGTCGTGAGCCACCAGCACCGGTACGGCGTCCATTACCGGAGGGTGGCGGAGATCGTCGCGGGCGGCGCTCTCGGACGCGTCCACACCGTCTACGGGACGGCGACCGGCTGGATGACCCACATGATGTCGCACCTCGTCGACTACACCCGCTGGTTCAACGGCGGGGCGCCGGCGCAGTGGGCGATGGCGCAGGCCGCGGGGCGCGCGAAGCTCGGCGACAACCATCCGTCGCCCGACACCATTGCCGGCTTCGTGCAGTACGCCAACGGCGTCCGCGGCGTCTACGAGTGCGGCGCGGGCGCGCCCGACCAACCCGAGGTCGCGAA
>CAYUME010000782.1:0-2771 GCA_964445475.1 uncultured Planctomycetia bacterium | reverse complement strand
ACGAGCCTTGACGTTCGGTCGATGTGGTATACTCATCCGGCGGTCGTGGAAGCATCGAGAGCGACATCAAGGGGTTCCCGACGGGCTGCAAGAGGCTCGGACGGGCCGCAGCGACAGAACAGAGCCATGCCTGACGCCATCCACTACTGTGATTCGTGCGGCAAACTGATTCCTCCCTCGCACATCGACCGCGGGCAAGCCTTCCTGGCCGAAGACCGGTCATTCTGCGAGGCCTGCTTCGCCAAATTGCGGGCCTCGGGGCAGGACGTGCCGGACCCGGGCCCTGGCCCGCATGCCGGCGAGCGACCGCCGCATCCGAAAGCGAGTGCTCGAGCCGCGACAGAATCCTCTACCGGCAGGCGCGAACCGGTGGACACGGGGCTCGGCGGCTCGAAACTCGCCTTCCTCGGCGCGATGGCGGCACTCGGAATCGGTATCGGGGTGGTCGTCACACTGAGTCTCGTCGGTGGTCCTGCCCCGGACGCCCCGGTGCTGCCCGCCGCCTACCAGCCCCCGGTAGTCATGAAGTCGACGCCCGGCCCGGCCGCTCTGACGGAGGGCCCGGCGGACACGAAGCCGGTTGCCTCCGGTCGCACCGCGGTATCACGGCTCGACGAGATGAAGTCTTCCATCGCCGAGAACCGTTTCGACTACGCGACGACGCGGCAGCACCTGGTGGAGCTCCTCGAATCCGTCGCCGGAAAGCCGGAGGCCGCAACTGCAGCCGCGCTGCTGTCCGAGATCGACGACTCCCACGCCAGGCGCGCAACAGAGGCACTCAGGGCGGCGGGCGCAGCGGCTTCACAGGCCGCGTCGGCGAAAGACTTCGACGATGTAACGTCCGCCGTACGGGCCATCGCCAAGGACTTTGCCGACGGCCCCTGGCTGGAATCGAAGGGAAAGACCGCAATCGAGGAAGCGCTCGCAGCCGTTGCCGCGCGCAGGTCGGAGTGGGAGCGCAAGAACACCGCCAGCACTCTTGAGGAGGCGCGCGGCGAACTCAAGGCGGGTCGACTCGATGAAGCCCGCAAGCGCATCTCCGGATGGGAGAAATGGCCTTCGCCGATGCGCGAGGAGGCCGGCGAGCTCGAAGCAGAGATCAAGCGCAAAGAGGATGAAATCGCCGCGGCGGCGACACGGGAACGCGAACGCCAGACCGTCCTCGACGAATTCGACCGCCTCATGATCGCGGGCGAGTACAATGCCGCGCGGGCGCACCTCGAGGCGAAGGCCGGACCAGGCGGGAACGAGGATCCCGTGCTGAGCGCCGGCAGCGCCCTCGCGCAGATGCTGGTCGACGAACCCGCTGCGCGGCTCCGGGGGGCCAGGTCGGTCGCCGGGCGGGAACAACAGCTGGAGCTGAAGAAGGGCCGCATTACCGGAATCATCAAGGCGGTGGCGGACGACGGACTGACCTTCGCGACGACCTTCACCATAAACAATCAGACGCGGGAGAAGATACTCCCGCTGAAGTGGGACGGGCTTCACGAGGATCAGGTCGTGGCGTTCGCGAGGCTCGGCGGCATGGAGATCAGCGAAGCGGCAAAGGCCACCCGCGGGGCCTACGCCGCTCTCGCGGCGAATGACGCGGACGCTGCGATCAAGCTCGTGATCCCGCTGGAGAACGATCCGCTCTGTCTGCATGTGCTGAAGGTGGCGCAGAGCCGCTCGAGGACGGTCGCATACGAGAATGCGATGGCGCGCGCCCGGGAACTGGCCGGGGGCGGGAAGTGGAAGGAAGCGGCAGACCTGTGCCGGAGGGCGCTCGAGGCGATTCCCGACGACAAGGCCGCAACGGCCGCCGTGAAATACTGTGAGGCGGCCTCTCTCATCGAGGTCCACTTCGTGGAGAGCTTCGAGAATCCCCAGACCGGCCCGAAGGACAACAACAGGCCGGTAGGTTGGAAGCACGTCGCCGGCCACCCAGGCTACACAAGCACGGCGGACGCAAGAGCCGTTGGGATCGACACGCCCTACGGGTCCAAGTACGGGCGCATCTGGACCACTGGAGCGATGCAGACCGACTCGGCCTTCGAGGCCGCGTTTCAGGCCGGGATGACGTATATCGTCAGCTTCAATGCCGCGTCCGTGCCCAAGGACACCGGCAAGGGCATCAGCAAGAGTTCGTACAAGGTTGAACTGCTCGCGGGCGATTCGATGGTTGGGGTGAGGGAGGGCACCGTCGAGACGCACGACATGTCGCATGAGGATACGTTCTCCGTCACGGCCCCGGAGGACAGCCCCGCCATCGGGAAGGGACTCTCGCTCCGGGTATCCCGAGGCGGCGGAGAAGGCATCTCGAACAGTATTGCATTCGACAACCTGCGGCTCGACGCCAAGTTCACAGGGAGCCTGCCGTCCCGAGAAGACCTCGCCAGCGGTCGCGTCACCATCCCCACGGCTCAGGGCGCGCCCGCGTCGGTCGCGGCGAAGACACGGCCCCCGGCGGGGCCAAAGCAGGATCCGACGCCGCCGGAGATGCCGCCCGTCACCAAGAAGGAGGACGACGGGAAGACCGCGCCGCCAAAGCCGGCGGCGCCCCCCGAGACGGGCCGCAACATCCTCGTCAACGGCGGTTTCGAAGAGGTGCGGTCCGAAACGAGATTCCCGACCGGCTGGGCGAAGAACAAGTGGGGGCCGGGAAACGGCGTGTGGTCGGTTAAGTCCGATCGCACCAACCCGCACACGGGAGAGCGCGCGATCGTCGTGACGGCGTTCGAGAAGGAGTTGCTGCCGGGAGCGTACGCCGTCCTCAGCCTGGAACCCGGCGA
>CAYUME010000781.1:0-2780 GCA_964445475.1 uncultured Planctomycetia bacterium | reverse complement strand
GGAGCCCGGCCCGGTCTGGGCCCAGCCGGACGACGCCCGGTGCACCGGGGTCGGCCGGCTCCTGCGGGCGACCAATTTCGACGAGATCCCACAGCTCTGGAACGTGCTGAAGGGGGAGATGAGCCTGGTGGGGCCGCGGCCGGAGCGCCCCGAGTTCGTCCGGCGCTTCAAGGCGGAGATCGACCGGTACCCGCACAAGCACTGGGTCAAGCCGGGCATCACGGGCTGGGCCCAGGTCCACGGCTGGCGGGGGACGACGAGCGTGGACGCGCGGATCCGGCACGACCTCTGGTACATCGAGCACTGGTCGCTCTGGCTGGACCTGAAGATCCTGCTGATGACGCCGCGGCTCGGGCGGAAGCTGGCGGAGCCGCCGGCGCCGTCGCCCCGGCCGGCCGAGCCGTCCGCGGCCTCCACCGGCCGGCTCCCGGTGGCCGGCCCGGCCGGCGCCCCCCCGGCGGAAAACGCCCCCTGACCCATGACCTTCACGCTCCGCCATTACCGCGACCTCGTCCGCGTGCTCCTGACCAAGGAGCTGAAGCTCCGCTACAAGTTCACGGCCCTCGGCTACGCCTGGTCCGTCCTCCACCCCCTCGCCTTCGCCCTCGTCTACTTCGTCGTCATCAAGAAGGTCATGCGCGTCGGCGGGGTCGACTTCCTCTCCATCATCGTGGCCATGTTCCCGTGGCAGTGGTTCCAGAACTCGCTGACGGCCTCGAACAACTTCTTCCTCGGGAACTGGACGCTGATCAAGAAGGTCCGTTTCCCCCGCTCGGCGCTCGTCCTCGCCGGCGTGCTGAACGACACGGTCCACTTCGTCGCCTCGATCCCGATCATCGTCCTGTTCATGCTCGGGCTCGGCGCCTGGCCCTCCGCGGCCTGGCTCTACCAGATCCCCCTCCTGGTCTCCCTCCAGCTCGCCCTCGCGACCGGCCTGGCGCTCCTGGTGGGGACGACGAACCTCTTCTTCCGCGACCTGGAGCGGGTCACGACGATCCTGGCCATGCTCTGGTTCTTCGCCACGCCGGTCCTCTTCCGCTCGGAGATGGTCTCCTGGCCAACCCGCTGGCCCCCCTCGTCGAGTGCTGGCGGAGCGTCTTCCTCGAGGGGACGCTCCCCCCGCTCCTGTTCGCCCGGGCGGCGGGCTGGGCCGCCGCGGCCTTCGGGATCGGCGTCCTGGTCTACCGCAAGCACGAGTGGAGGTTCGCCGAGATTGTCTGACGAGGCCGCGATCCGCTTCGACGCCGTGACAAAGACCTACCGGGTGGACGACAGCGCCGCCCTGGGGTTGAAGTACCGCCTTCTCCACCTCGGGCAGTACCTGCGGGACCGGCGGAGCCGTCGCGCCTTCACGGCGGTCGACGGCCTCTCCTTCGAGGTCCGTCGCGGCGAGTGCCTCGGCGTCATCGGCCGGAACGGCTCGGGCAAGAGCACCACCCTCGGCCTGATGGCGGGCGTCTACCGCCCGACCTCGGGGACGGTCGCGGTGCGCGGCCGCGTCTCCCCCCTCCTCGAGCTCGGGGCGGGCTTCCATCCGGACCTGACCGGCGAGGAGAACCTGCTCCTCAACGGCATCCTCCTCGGCCTCACGCGGGATCAGGTCGTCGCCAAGCGCGACGCCATCATCGCCTTCTCCGAGCTCGGCGACTTCATCCGGCGGCCGCTGCGGACCTACTCCTCGGGCATGGTCGCCCGGCTCGGGTTCTCCGTCGTCGTCCACCTCGACCCCGAGATCCTGCTGATCGACGAGGTGCTGGCGGTGGGCGACGAGTCGTTCCAGGCGAAGTGCATGAGGAAGATGGCCTCCTTCCGGGAATCGGGCACGACGATGGTCTTCGTCAGCCACGACATGAAGTCGGTGGAGCGGATCTGCGACCGGGTGGTGCTGCTCGACGCCGGGAAGGTGGCCCTGGAGGGTCCGCCGGCGGAGGTGATCGCGTCGTACGTCCGGCGGGTGCACGGCGCCGAGCCGGCCCCGCCCCCGAATTGAAGGTGACTCGCCGCCCCGGACGCGCTATCCTGATGCCATGCCGCTCAAAGACGCCCATATCGTGGTGGACGGGTACAACCTGGTCCGCCGCCAGGGGACGGGGATCAAGACGTACGGGCTGACCCTGGTCCGGGCGCTGGCCGGGCTCGGCGCCCGGGTGAGCGTCCTCTGGGGCGGCGGGGGGCCGCGCATCCCGGTCGTGCGCGAGGCGATGCTCTACGACCGCCCGCCGAAGGGCCCCTTCCCCCTCGGCCGCGCCCTGCGGCTGGCCGCCTTCCACACGCCGCTCTTCACCGCCGCCCGCCCCGCCGGCCACGCCCCCACGGGCCTCGTCATCCCGGACCAGCGGGAGGACGACCTCGCGCCCCTCGCCCACCGCTTCTATTCCCAGCCCGACTGCTACATCGCCGCCCACCGGCTCTTCCAGATGACCGGCATCCCCTTCCGGGTCCGGTTCCCCGACCGGGTGGACGCGTGGCACGCCACCTGCCCGCTCCCCGTCCACGCCCGCGGGGCGCGCAACGTCACGACGATCCACGACCTGATCCCGCTGCGGCTCCCGTGGGCGACGCTCGACAACCGGCCCCTCTTCTACCGGACGGTCCGGCGCGCCCTCGACACGTCGGACCTCGTCCTCGCCGTCTCCGAGCACACGAGGCAGGACGTCGTCGACATCTTCGGCGTCCCGCCGGAGCGGATCGTCGTGACCCACGAGCCGTGCCTCTTCCCGGCGCAGCCGCCCCCGGCGGAGCAGCAGGCGCTCGTCCTGGGGTCGTACGGCCTGAAACCG
>CAYUME010000780.1:0-2781 GCA_964445475.1 uncultured Planctomycetia bacterium | reverse complement strand
CTCTGCGGGATGGGAACCTGCTTCGAGTGCCGCGCGACCGTCGACGGCGTCCCGGGCGTCCGCACCTGCCGGACCGTCTGCCGCGACGGCATGGAGATCCGGACCGATGGCGCGTGAAGCCTCCCCGCCTGAAGGCGGGGTGTCCAACAACAACGGGCGAAACCCGCCGAAGCCGGATCGGGCTGAAAACCAGGGTCAGGGCCGGTCCTTTTCGCCCGCCCCAGTGAGCCGCTTCCGGGCGAAAGCGGGTGAGGCCGCGTTCGACATCCTGGTGGTGGGCGCGGGCCCGGCCGGTATCGCCGCGGCGGTCGCCGCCGCGGAAGCGGGCGCCCGCACGGGGCTCGTCGACGACAACGTCGCGACGGGCGGGCAGATCTGGCGCGGCGGGCCGGGTCGGCCTGCCGACGGGCCGGCGGAGGACTGGTTCCGCCGGCTCGAGGCGTCGCACGCGGAGGTCCTTCCCGGCGTCCAGGTCGTCGCGCGGCCGTCGACCGGGACGCTCCTGGCGGAGGCGGGCGGGGAGGCGCTCGTCCTGCGGCACCGACGGCTCGTGCTCGCTCCCGGCGCGCGCGAGCGGTTCGTCCCGGTCCCGGGCTGGACGCTCCCGGGCGTCGTGGGCGCGGGCGGGATCCAGGCCCTGCTCAAGGGGGGCTTCCCGGTCGCCGGGAGGCGCGTCGTCGTGGCCGGGAGCGGGCCGCTCCTTCTCGCCGTTGCCGCCGCGCTGCGGGCGCAGGGCGCCGACGTCCCCCTCGTCGTGGAGCAGGCGCCGTGGGGCCGGCTCGCCCGGTTCGGGCTCGGCCTGGTCACCCGTCCCGGAAAGCTCCTGCAGGGCGCGGGCTACAAACTGAAGACGCTCGGCACCCGGTATGCCGCGGGCTGCTGGCCCGTCGCCGCGGAGGGCGGGGGGCGCGTCGAGCGCGTTCGCCTCCGGACGGAGCGCGACGCGTGGACGGAGCCGTGCGACCTGCTGGCGTGCGGTTTCGGGTTCGTCGGGAATCTGGAGCTTCCGCTTCTGCTCGGGTGCGCGGTGCGCGACGGCGCGGTGGTTGTGGACGATGCCCAGGAGACGACGGTGCCGGACGTCTGGTGTGCCGGCGAGCCGACGGGGATCGGGGGCGTCGACCAGGCGCTGGTCGAGGGACGGATCGCGGGGCTCGCCGCCGCAGGCCGCCGGGCGGAGGCGGCGCGTCTGTCCGGGGCGCGCGCCCGCGCCCGCCGCTTCGGCCGTGCCCTCGACCGCGCCTTCGCCCTGCGCGGCGCGCTCCGGGCGCTCGCGACCGCCGACACGGTCGTCTGCCGCTGCGAGGACGTCCCGCGCGGCCGGCTCGAGCCGTGCGGTTCGTGGCGCGAGGCCAAGCTCCACGCGCGGTGCGGCATGGGGCCGTGTCAGGGCCGGGTCTGCGGCACGGCGACGGAATTCCTGTTCGGCTGGAAGCCGGAGACCGTGAGGCCCCCGGTCTATCCGGTCCCGGCGGGAGCGCTGGGCGGGGAGATCGGGCCGGCCCCGCCGCCGGAGACCGACGATTCCCTGTATGCCGGTTGATCGTTTTTCGGGTACTCTTGAGGAAAGGACGCGCCGCATCGGCTCCGCACCGCCGGGGTGGGGGGCGCACATCGGGCGTCCGGGAGACCGTCATGCCCAACGGATACTGGCAGAAGCTCCTGCGTGTCGACCTGTCGGCCGGCACCCACGCGGTCGAGCCGCTGGCGGTGGAGGACCTGAGGCGCTTCGTCGGCGGGGCGGGCCTGGCCGCCGAGATCCTGCGCCGGGAGCTCCCGCCAAGGCTCCCGCCCTACGACCCGCGCAACCGCGTCGTCTTCGCCACCGGCCCGTTCCAGGGGCCCCCCGTGCCGGGCGGAGCCAAGTTCAGCCTCGTCGGCATCTCCCCCGTCACCGGGACCTTCGCCGACTCGGCGGCCGGCGCCTCGTGGGGACCGGCCCTGAAGGAGGCGGGATACGACCTGCTCGTGATCCAGGGGCGCGCCGACCGGCCCGTCTACCTCCGGATCGTCGACGATGTCGTGGAGATCCGCGACGCCCGGTCCCTCTGGGGGCGGGACACGGTCGAGACGGTGGAGGGGATCCGGGCGGCGGAGGGTGACCCGCGCCTGAGCGTCGCCTGCATCGGCCCTGCCGGCGAGAGGCAGGTTGCCATCGCCTGCGTCGCCATCGACACGCACAGCTACGCCGGCCGGGCGGGTCTCGGCGCCGTGATGGGATCCAAGAACCTGAAGGCTGTCGCCGTCCGCGGCTCCCGCGCGGTGCCGGTGGCCGACCCGGCGCGCGTGCGGGAGCTGGTCAAGCGGCACCAGCTGGCGATCCACCAGGCGACGATGCGCAACAAGTTCCGCATCCACGGCACCCCTGGCCTCTGCGAGACCGCCGAGGGGCTTGGCGACATGCCGATCAAGTACTGGGACGGCGACGCCTGGCCCGAGGGCGCCAAGCGCCTCGGCGCCCCGAATTACACCGAGGTCCTGAAGGCCCGGCCGCTTCCGTGCAAGTACTGCCCCGTCGGTTGCCACCGCCGGATCGAGATCACCGAGCCCGCCGCCTATGCCCTGGCGGGGCCGGGGCCCGAGTACGAGACCCTCGGGATGATGGGGACCAACCTCCTCATCGACGACCCCAAGGCGGTGGCGAAGGCGAACGACATCGCGAACCGGCTCGGCGTGGACACCATCTCGGGCGGCGCCATGGTCGGCTTCGCCATGCAGTGCTGGGAGCGGGGCTGGATCACGGCGAGGGAGACGGGGGGGCTCGCGCTGACGTGGGGCAGC
>CAYUME010000779.1:0-2783 GCA_964445475.1 uncultured Planctomycetia bacterium | reverse complement strand
GGGGTGTCGGGAAAGCCGCCGAGCGGGAACGCCCGCGCCTCCGCCACCACGCGGTCCAGATCCCCAATCCAGGCGCGATACGGGTTCGTCATGGAGCGCCTCCTCCCGAGGCCGTCCCGGGCGCACGCGGGCGCCGCGCGAACGGGACCCATAATAACATATATGTTACTAAAGGCAATACGAAACTGGCGGCCCCGCTACTCGAAGGCGTCCCGCACCGCCCGGGCCTCCGCGGCGGGCAGGCGGCGGAGGATCGCCTCGGCGGCGGCCGTCGCGCCGCCCGCCATCCCGAAGAAGGCCGCCACGGCCCGGTCGGCGTCAGTCCCCTCCTCCGCCAGCGCGGCGGCGAGCCGGCCCCGGTCTTCCAGCGACAGCCCCTTCCACGCGAGCGTGAACACGCTCCCGCCGGCCTGCAGCTGGAGCTCCCCGTCGGCGCCGAGGGACCGGACGAGGGAGACCTGCCCCACGCCCGAGAACAGGAAGGCGACCCGCCGCCCGCCCTCCAGGGCCTCGCGCACGCGGGCCTGCAGCCTCGGGTCCCAGGCCTCGACCGCCCCGGGCCGGGGCGCCAGGCGGGGATTCGGCTCCGGGCGCGGGGCGGGCGCCGCCTTCGCGGCCTCCGGCCGGCGCGCCGTCCGCAGGTCCTGCGCGAGCACCCCCTCGGCGGACTCGTAGATCCGGAAGTGGTCGTAGCAGGCGGCGGAGTCGGCCGCCGGCGCCCAGTCGGCGCTGTTGCCGCCGTGGAACGTCGAGAAATAGAAATGGTCGACCAGCGCGCCCTCGACGCTCCGGTAGCGGATGTCGCTCCGCTCGAGGACCAGCTTGCCGTCGACCCAGACCTGCACCTGGCCGTCCCGCGCACCGGGGGCGTTGACGCGGACGCGCTGCGTCAGGCGATACCACTGGCCGGGATTGAAGGTCACCCCCTCGCAGTTCAGCCCCTCCCCGTACCGGGTGGGCTGGTCCAGGTGGTAGAGGTACAGGATCATCCCGCCGGCCTTCTTCCACATGTACCGGGCGCTCCACCCGTCGCCGGTGGGCTTGTCGCCGCCGGTGTTGCACCGGCCGCCGCAGAGGCCGGGGAGCTTCCCGCCGAGCCGGAAGTCGAAGCCCTCGCGGAACAGGAGGTAGTAGTCGAGGCAGTACTCGGTGCGCGGCGGCAGGCGGACCAGGAACTGGCCGCCGCCCTCGCCGGGTCCGACGGAGCCCTTCGGGTAGGCGATCTGGAGGCACCGGCCGCCGGCCCATCCCTTTTCCATGACCAGCGCGGCCCGGCCGGCGAGGCCGACCCAGCGCACGTCCGGCCAGTCGGCGCGGACGAGGGCGTCGGCATACGGGCCGTCGGGATGGGCGTCGAAGGCGACCTCGACGACCGGGCGCGGAGGGGCGGGGGCCGCCGCGACGGCGTGGATCGTCAGCCAGAGACCGGGGAGAACGCTCGCCATGGATCCTCCGTCGAGGGCCATACATACACCGGGGAGGGGCCTCCCGTCAACCGGGCTGACCCGCATTGCGCCGCCGTCCCGAACCCGCTAGAATCGCGGCACGCGCGTCCCCCGTCCCGGCGCCGCATTCGGGAACCCCCCGTGCTCCTTCCCCTCGGCGACACCCCCAACCCGCGCCACTTCACGCCCTGGGTGACGTACCTGCTGATCGCCGCCAACGTGGCGGTCCTCCTGCTGGTGACCCTGCCGCTCTCGAGGACCGCAGTCGATCCCGCCGACCCCCGTTTCGTCGACTACGTCCGCGCGATCCTCCCCTACCTCCCGCGCGGGATCGACCCGCTCGCCCTCCTCGCCTCGACGAGCGCCTACGACCTCGTCGTCTTCGAGCACGGATTCAAGCCCGGCGCCCCCGCCCTCGGCGACCTCATCGCCTCGATGTTCCTGCACGCCGGATTCCTCCATCTCGCCGGGAACATGCTCTTCCTCTGGATCTACGGGGACAATTGCGAGCACCGGCTCGGCCGCCTCCCCTACCTGGCCGTCTACCTCCTGACGGGGGCGGCGGCGACCCTCTTCTTCTCGCTCTTCGCGGGCGGATCGATGATCCCCCTCGTCGGGGCCTCCGGCGCCATCTCCGGCGTCCTCGGCCTCTACTTCGTCCTCTTCCCCCGCAACCGGGTCAAGACCTTCGTGCTGCTCTTCCCCTTCTTTTTCAACGTCGTCCTCCTCCCCGCCCGCTGGGTCCTGGGCTTCTACCTCGTCATCGACAATCTCCTCCCCTTCTTCGTCGGCGCGCAGTCCGGGGTGGCGTACGGGGCCCACATCGGGGGTTTTGTCGCGGGACTTCTCGTCGCGCGCGCCGGGGAGCGCCTGGCGTGGCAGTGGCCCTGGACGGGACGCCTGCGCCGCGAGCCGGGACCGGATGTCGGGGACGCCCCCGGGCCCCTCCCCCTGCTGGAGCGGCTGCGCCTGGAGATGGCCGCCGGCGACGCGGCGGCGGCGCTCGCCGTGGTCGGGCGCCTGGACGACCGCGCCCTGGACGCGCTCTCGCCCCGCGAATGCGCGCAACTGGCCGGCTGGATGGAGGAGGCCGGCTTTGCCGTCGCCGCCGGGCGCCTCCTGCGCCGCTGCCTCGCCCGCCGCGGCCTCACGACCGGCCGCGCGGAGGCCTCGCTCCAGCTGGGGCTGCTGCGACTCCGCCAGGGGCAGGTGGCCGCCGCCTACCAGCACCTGCTGGACGCGCTCGACCAGGACCCGTCGCCGGAAACGGCCGCCCGCGCGCGCGAGGCGCTGGAACGGATCGAGATCTACCGGCGGCGCATGCCCGCGGCCACCCCC
>CAYUME010000778.1:0-2785 GCA_964445475.1 uncultured Planctomycetia bacterium | reverse complement strand
GCTGCGTGCCCAACCGTCGGCCCCCGTTTGCGGGGACGGCTCCGGTTCGTCGCCCCCCTCGTCCCGATCCTCCTTGAATCCTCGCCTTGTTTTGTATACAAACGAGGTGGCACCTGCGTCGAGAGACGGCCAGCCCCTTGGAGGTTCCGCGATGACCTCTCCCTGCCGATCCCATCTCCGCTCGATGCGGATCCTGATCGCCGAGCCCGACGGCAGCCTCCGGCGGTGGCTGGCGGGGGCGTTGCGGGCGCAGGGGGCCCACGTCACGACGGCCCAGGACACCTGCGGCGCCATGGAGTCCGCCATCGTCGATCCTCCCTGTGTGGCGATCCTCAGCGAGACCCTTCCCGCCCTCGCGTCCCGCCGACTTCCCCGCATCCTGCGGCGGCTGAATCCCCGGATGAAGGTGATCCAGCTCTCCCGGATGGGGCATGCCCGTCGGTCCTGACGTGCCGGCGCGCCCCCTTCCCGGAGGTGTTTTTTTCGGGATTCCCCGGGGGGCTTTCCGCTAAAATGACTTTCCGTTCGGATCGTTGCGTCCGCCCCTCCAGGAGCCGATCGATGGCGCGCCCCCCGAACCGCCCGGCACGGAAGCCCCCGAAAAAGGCTTCCCGCCCCCGCATGAACGAGCAGCTCCGCCTCACGGAGGCCTTCTACCACTCCCTTGTCGAGAACCTCCCTCAGTTCATCATCCGGAAGGACCTCGAGGGGCGCCTGACCTTCGCCAACAAACGCTACTGCGACATGCTCAAGAAGCCGCTGCAGGAGCTGCTCGGCAAGACCGACGCCGACCTCTATCCCCCCGACCTCGCGGAGAAGTACCGGCAGGACGACCTGCGCGTGATCGAGTCGGGACGGACGTATGACGTCGAAGAGGCGAACCAGCCGCCCGGCGGGGAGACGATCTACGTCCGGGTCGTCAAGGTCCCGATCCGGGACCGGAACGGGAAGATCGTGGGGGTGCAGGGGATTTTCTGGGACGTGACCGAGCAGAAGCGGTCGGCCCACGCCCTGATCGAGCGGAGCCACCTCCTGGCGACGCTGATGGACAATGTCCCGGATTGCATCTACTTCAAGGACAAGCACGGGCGCTTCACGCAGGTGAACCGTGCCCAGGCGGCGGCCCTGGGGGTCGCCGACCCCGCCGACGCCGTCGGCAAGTCGGACGCCGACTTCTTCCCGTCCGAGCTGGTCGCGCAGACGCGACGGGACGAGCGGGCGGTCATGGACAGCCTCGTTCCGATCGTCGGCAAGGAGGAGTTCCTCCGTCTCCCCACCGGCGCCGCCAAGTGGTTCTCCACGACGAAGATGCCCTTCCGGAACCGGGGCGGCCGGGTCATCGGGACCTTCGGGATCTCCCGCGACATCACCGAGCTGAAGCGGGTCCAGGAGTCGCTGCTCGAGCAGCTCGACCTCTTCAACAGCCTGATGGACACGCTGCCGGACTGCGTCTACTTCAAGGACCGCGAGAGCCGATTCACGCGCGTCAACCGGTTCCTCGTCGAGCGGTTCGGGGACGCGGGCGCCGACATCATCGGCAAGAGCGACTTCGACCTCTTCACGCCGGAGCACGCCCGGCAGGCCTTCGACGACGAGCAGGCGATCATCCGGACCGGAGAGCCCGTCGTCGCCCTCGTCGAGAAGGAGACCTTTCCCGACGGCACCATCAAGTGGGTCTCCACGACCAAGATGCCCCTCCGGGACAAGGACGGCCGGGTGATCGGCACCTTCGGGGTCTCCCGCGACATCACCGACTGGAAGCAGACGGAGCAGCGGCTGGCGGAGCAGCTCGACCTCTTCAACAGCCTGATGGACACGCTGCCGGCCTTCATCTACTTCAAGGACCGGGACAGCCGCTTCATCCGCGCCAACAAGGCCCTCCTCGCCCGACGCGGTTTCACCGACCACGACCAGATCGTCGGGAAGACCGACGCCGACTTCTTCGCCGAGGAGCACGCCCGGAAGGCCCTCGCCGACGAGCAGGAGATCCTGCGGACCGGCCGGCCCCTCATCGATGCCGTCGAGAAGGAGACCCTCCCGGACGGGTCGGTCCGCTGGGTCATCACCTCCAAGATGCCGCTCCGCGACGCGGCGGGGGCGATCGTCGGCACCTTCGGCGTGACGCGGGACATCACCGACCGGAAGCGGGCGGAGGAGCACCAGGCCGAGCAGGCCGCCTTCCTCCGCGTCCTGATGGACAACGTCCCGGACTCCGTCTACTTCAAGGACCGGGAGAGCCGCTTCCTCTGGATCAGCCGCTCCCAGGCCGCCCGCTACGGCCTGAAGGACCCCGCCGAGGCGCGGGGCAAGAGCGACGCCGACTTCTTCACCGAGGAGCACGCCCGCCTGACGCGCGAGGAGGAACGGCGGATCATCGAGACCGGGGAGCCCGTCGTCGGCCAGGTCCGGAAGGACGTCCACACCGACGGCTCCGTCCGCTGGGTCTCCACCACGAAGATGCCCTTCCGGGACCAGGAGGGGAACATCTTCGGGACCTTCGGCATCTCGCGGGAGGTTCCGCCGCCGGCGTCCGGGTCAGGCCACGAAGGGCACGAAGACGGGCGGGGCCACGAAGCGCACGAAGGACACGAAGGCGGGTAAGGGGCCTGGGCGACTTTGTGGTGAGAACCCGCCGCCGAGCCGTTTCCCCTGAGCACTCCGCATTCTCCATGCTCAGATCCCGGTTTCCGGTTGCTTTTATTACGTCCGGTTCGCCTGCGCCGTCAGCGGCTCCCCCTTCAGCCCCTTCAGCAGGTTCTCCACCGCCATCATCGCCTGCCGCTCG
>CAYUME010000777.1:0-2788 GCA_964445475.1 uncultured Planctomycetia bacterium | reverse complement strand
CGCTGGCCTGGCTCGTGCTGCTGGCGGGCCTCGTCCCGATGCTGCGCGGCGCGCCGGGCGCCTCGCCGGTGTCCAGGCCGGCGACGTCCGGCCCGACCGCGTCGCCGCTAACCGCAGCGCCTCTTCCCGGGCCGGAGCCGGTCGGTCTCGTCGCCCCCACCTTCCGGAAGCCGGGGCGTTGATCCCGAGGTGGGAGGGGTTGGTCCGACGCCGCGCGAGGCGTGTCCCGGGGCGGTGGGCAACCCCGATGCACGGGGGCCCCGGCGATCGGGGTTGTCTCCCGTCTTCCGGGACGGCTCCCGCATCGGGAGACCAACCCCTCCCACCCCTTCACGGGGCGATCCGGATCTCGAACTGTTTCGCCACCTCCCGCACGAACGCCCGGTGCGCCTCCGGGCAGTGCCGGTGCCACGCCCCCAGGTAGCGCTTCAGGTCGTAGCCCGCGTCGAGTTTCTCCTTGTTGAGGAAGCCGACGGCCTGCCAGCGCGACGGCTGCGCCTCGAAGAGGGGGAGGAGCCGGGCGGCGACGACGGTGTTCTTGTCCCGGTCGGTGGCGTTCTTCCGCAGCGCCTCCGCGTTCTCGCGGTACCACCCGGCCAGCGTCTTCCCCTCCGGCAGGGCCGCCTTCTGGATCCGCTCCTCCGCGTACGAGTGCAGGTGCTTCGCGTAGTCCTTCCAGTGCGGGTAGGGCGGGCCCGTCTTCCAGGTCTCGGCGGACCGCCGGAGGACGAAGAGCGAGGCCATCTCGCAGACCGACTCCTCGAACCATTTGCAGGGGTTCTCGTCCGCGTCGTACTCGCAGAGGATGTGCCCCATCTCGTGGGCGAACTGGAAGGTGTACTGCGCCCAGAGGGTGCCGCCGGTGGCGAGCTTCACCTGGTGCTCGCCGTTCGGGCCGCGCTGGTAGAGGACGATGGGCCCGCCCTTCGGCTCGACGAGGACCGGGGGGAGGCGGCGGTCGGGGACGTGCCGGACGAGCTCGAAGGCGGCGAAGCGGAGGACCTTCTCGACGTCGGGGATCGACGCCCCCCAGTCCCCCTTCGGGTCCGGTCGGATGTCCAGCGTCGCGGGCGATAGCGGGGCGGCTTGGACGACCGGCGGCGTCGCGGGGGCGGCGATCGAGAGTCCGGCCGTCCCGGCGAGGGCGGCCAGCGCCGCGGCGAGCCAGTCGGCGGGGGCGGGGCGCGTGGCGGTCATGCCGCGATTATAGCCGCGGGCCGGCGCCGGGGGCAACCCCGGGAAGCTCGAGTCTCCCTGGAGGAGAGTCGCCGGGAGCGCAGAGGCGGGGGCGTTGCCGCAGAGGTCGCGGGGGGAGAGGCGGGGAGAGTTGCCGCGGAAGAGGGTGTGTTGTCGTTCGCCTCTGCGGCAACTCCTGGTTGATGATCCTCCCCCGGCTGCCCGGAAACCGGATGGGGCTGGACAGGCGGTGCTCCCGACGGTATAAAAAATGGGTATTGCGGGTTTCGAACCGCGGGGCGGGTTCGCGTTTCCAGGGGGGGGCCATGTCGATCCGGACGCTCCCGGTCGCGCTCGTGCTGTTCGCCGCTTCCGTGGCCGCGGCGGAGGAATGGAAGCCCGGCCTGCGGCAGAAGGTTCCCACCTCCGGCGAATTCGACATCGACGTCTTCATCCCCGACGCCTACGCCGAGCAGGTCGCCCGGAAGTTCCCGGTGCTTTTCATGCATTCCTGGGACGGGAAGCCCAGGCTGGCGCCGTTCCAGGGCTGGGCCAACCGGACCGGCATGATCCTCGTCGGCGTCAACGGCGCCGAGAACGGGCCCAACGAGCCGATCGTCGCGCGGCAGGAGGCCGCCATCGCCTTCGTCGAGAAGGAGCTCCGCGTCAGCAACGCCCTCCGCTTCAGCAAGGGGATGAGCGGCGCGGCCATGATGAGCTACCTCCTCTGCCTCAACCACAAGGAGAAGCACGCCGGCATCCTGCTCATGGGCCAGTCCGGCTTCCCGGAGACGATCCCCAAGCACATCGCCGTGGCCTACCTCCACGGGGACAAGGACCAGAACGCCTCGATGATCGACATGGTCTACAAGATGCTCAAGAAGAACGGCAACCCGCTGCGCCGGCTCGTCAAGCCCGGCGGCCACATCGAGGGCGAGCAGGCGGAGCAGGAGGAGATGCTCTCCTGGATGGTCAACCTGGAGCGGTTCACGCACCCCGGCCGGTCTCCGGAGGAGGTCAAGGAGGCCAAGGAGGACGCCCTCAAGCGCATCGGGGCGCTCGACGCGGCCGGCGACGCGGGGGCGCGGCTGGCGGAGGCGGAGCAGCTCTTCGACATCCCGGGCGTCGAGAAGTGGCCGGAGGCCAAGCCGCTGGCGCTGGCCTGGTACAAGGCGGCCGTCGAGAAGGCCGGGGCGATGACCGACGCGATCGAGAAGCACGATCTGCTCACCGATGTGTCGCAGAGCCCGCGTCTGAAGCTGGTCCCGCCCGCGGAGAGCAAGCCGCTGGCCCCGATGCTGGCCGAGCTGCGCAAGGATCCGGCCGTGAAGAAGGAGTACGACGCCGGGCGGGTGCTGCAGCAGGTCGCCGCCGTCGAGGCGCGGGCCAAGTCGAAGGGCGACTGGCAGCAGGTCCTCGAGGGGTACAAGATGGTGCAGGCTCGTTACGCGGGGACGAAGGCGGCCGAGAAGGCCGAGGAGGGCATCAGGCGCGCCACCGCGGGGATCGAGCGGCGGTAGGACGGGAGTGAAACGCCAAGTCGCCAAGGCCGCCCAGGATGCGCCAGGACGACTCTGTTTTTCTTGGCGCGTCGTGGCGAGCGTGGCGTCTT
>CAYUME010000776.1:0-2789 GCA_964445475.1 uncultured Planctomycetia bacterium | reverse complement strand
CTCGGACTTCACGCGCGGCTACCCCTTCGGGAACAAGGTGGTCACCTATCCCGCGCGCTACTGGCTCAAGACCCAGGCGATGCCCTTCGGGGAGTTCCCCGGCGCGGGGGGCGAGACCAGCGGCGCCCCCGGCAACCCGCCGAAGGGCGTCCGCCCCATCCCCTCCAAGGACCGCCGGCGGGTCAGCAACGGCACCGGCTGGGTCAACCACTTCGTCGACGAGCAGAGCGGCGCGGAGGGGCGCCAGCTCAGCGGCGCCTTCGACCAGCCCGTCGCCGGCACCGCCCTCCTCGAGACCAACTCCGGACGCACCTCCGAGATGCGGACCTTCTGGACCGAGGAGCTGCTCCGGCCCGGCCAGCGCCTGGACCGCTTCGACATCCGGTCCGGCGGGATCGAGTTCTGGTTCAAGACCACGGGCGGCAACCCGGTCTTCTTCGACATCGCCGACCGCGACTGGGAGAACCGCCTCGTCTGCTTCGCGCGGGGCGGCGAGATCGTCCTGCGCGCCTGCGACGCCACGATCGAACGGAAGGCCGCCGAGGTCCGCGGCCGCGTCTCCCTCCAGCCCGACACCTGGTACCACCTCGGGGCCTACTGGGACAGCACGCGGCTGGGGGGGCTCTCCCTCTTCCTCGACGGGCGGCCCGTGCCCCCCGCCCGCAACACGGGCGCGTTCGCCCACTGCGACGACCAGGACCGCCCGATCATCGCCGAGCTGAGCGCGAACCTGAACCCCACCGACACGACGGTCTCGATCGCCACCGGCGGGCAGTTCCCGCCCTTCGGCGTCATCCAGGTCGGCACCGAGGCGATCGAGTACAACGGGTTCTCGGGCTCCGGCTTCACGAACTGCGTCCGCGGCGCCCGCCGGACCGGCCCCGACCCGGACGGCAGCCCGCTGGACGGCTCCGTCCACCCGTCCGGCGCCAAGGCCACGCTCTACGGCTACGCGAACGCCGTCGAGAACGTGACGATCAACTTCCAGTGGGGCGGGGGCAACAACCAGCAGACCGTGGACGTCCCTCTCGACCGCATCCCCGCCGCGCGCGGCGCCCTCACCGAGGGATTCGGCGTCCGCACCACCGAGACCTACATCAGCAAGGAGCTGCCCGACCTGACGGCGGTGCCACCCGAGCTCGGCGGCATCTCGGAGACGGACACGACCATCGAGGTCTTCCCGACGGGGCCGGCAATCCCGCCGCCGCCGCTGCCCGCGCCGAACCCGCCGATCAACGCCTACGACACCTCCGACTTCCCCTCGCGGGGCTTCCTCAAGATCGGCGCGGAGGTCCTCTTCTACAGCGGGAAGACGGCGACGTCCTTCACCGGCTGCCAGCGCGGCCAGCTCGGCACCACCGCGGCCCGGCACAACTTCATGTCCCGGATCGAGCTCTTCGGCTTTCCCGTCAGCGGCGCCACCGGATTCGCCACGCCCGCCCTCGTCCAGGCCGACGACGAGTGGTTCGGCCCGTGCATGCTCAACAACGGCTGCTTCACCGGCCTCATCCTGGGCGGCGTCGCGGACCGCCTCCGCCGCGGCTGGCGCCAGACCCTCCGGCAGGCCCACGCGGCCGGCGCCACCGTGCTCCCCGTCTTCGCCGTCGAGTTCCCCGTCTGCGGCTCGGAGGACTTCACCCTCGCCTACCCGGACAACCGGGACCTCGTCACGGTCGTCGACCGCGCCGGGAACAAGGAGGAACGGCAGCTCCGCGTCATCCGCAACAAGCGGAAGAACCCCACCGACAACACCTGGATCTGGCCGGAGAACCTGGTCGGCCTCCGGGAGGCCGTCAACCAGGACTACCCCTCGGACAAGCCCTACGTGCGCCTCCTGAAGTTCCCCTCCGGCGAGCTGCTCGCGCGCGTCCCGCCGAGCCTGACGATCGGCGGCTCGCAGGCGGCGCTCGGCGGGAGCGGCGGCGGGCGGTCCGGCGGCGGCGGGAGCGGCGGCCTCCTGATCGACGAGCTCCGCTATTACCTCTCCGGAAACGGGCGGCGCATCAGCCGCACGGAGAACCGCCTGATCTCCCTGGCCGAGCTCGCCCAGGCGGCCACCGCCAGCGACGACAGCCTCCTCCTGATCAACAACCCGGGCCTCCCGCGGGACGGCGGCCTCGTCGTCGTCGGCGACGAGATCGTCGCCTACCGGGAGTTCAACAACGGGAATCCCGACGAGCTCCGCCGGTGCGAGCGCGGCTTCTTCGGGACGACGCCGGCGGCCCACGACGCCGGAGACCCCGTCTTCCTCCTCGGAACGATTCCCGTCGGGTTCCTGGCCGGCCCCGCCTCCGGCAGCTCCGCCCTCCTCACGCTCGTCGGCCAGCCCCGCGGATTCGCCCCGGAGGGCTACGTCCTGATCGAGAACGAGGCGGTCGGCTACATCCGCGCCCGGAACAACCCGATGGGGATGTACGAGCTCGAGATGCCCGTCGACCGCGGCGGCGCCGGCATCCTCCGCGGCCGCTTCGGCTCCGCCGCCGCCGGCCACGCCAACGAGGCCGTCGTCATCGCCATGCCGTTCCGCTACTGGGACCGCTACCAGGCCGGGGTCGACGACAGCCAGATGGTCTCCTACGGGGCCTCCAAGTCCGTCATCGGGGCGACCTGGAAATCGCTCACCGCGGTCACGGAGGGGGCCGACAAGGGGCACGAGATCGTCGTCCAGGCCCGCTTCGACAGCCGCCCGGCCTGGGACGGCTCGGCCGCCAAGACCGGCCGACTCTACGAGTTCCGGGGCGGGGGGGCCGGCTCCCTCGAGGTCATCGCCGACCTGATCGAGATCCGCG
>CAYUME010000775.1:0-2795 GCA_964445475.1 uncultured Planctomycetia bacterium | reverse complement strand
GGGCGGGCGTCGCCGTCCCGTTCCAGCCGGAGGGGACGACCGCCGCGTACCCGCCGGCGGCGTTGGTCACGGGATCGCCCGGAAGACCGGCCAGGGTCACGCCGGCCAGGGGCGACCCGTCCGCGGTCACCGTGCCGGAGACCGTGTAGCCGACACCCGCGTATTCCCCGACGACGATCGTGAGCTCTTGGGTCACGATCTGCTGGGGGATGCCCGAATCCTTCACCTGGACCGTGAAGACGTAGGTGCCCTCCATCGTCGGCGTGCCGGAGATCTCCCCCCGCGAATTCATCGCCAGTCCGGGCGGCAGAGCGCCGCCGGTGACGGACCAGTGGAAATACGCCATTCCGCCCGAGCAGGCCAGCTGTTGGGCGTAGGCGGCGCCCAGCTCCCCGGCCGGCAGGGAGATCGTCTCCACGGCCAGGGCCGGGAGGTCGGCCAGCACGGCGTCGATGCCGGGCTGGATGGTGCCGGCGGAGATCGGCAGCTCGTCGGCGGTTTCGAAGCTGGTCTTGTCGTTATAGAATTCGAGGACGAAATTCCGGGCGCTGGGCTGGAAAAGGGCCTTGGCCGTCCCCAGGGGGACGTTCCGGACGGTATAGTCGCCGTTCGCGTCCGTGATGGACTGGCTGGTGTTGAAACTCCCGGATGAGCCGTCGAGCGCCACGACTGCCAGGCCGGGGATGCCCGTCCCCAGGGAATCGGTGACCCTTCCGGAGAATCCGCTGCCGTCCGCCTCGAGCACGCCGTCGATGCCGCTCGCCGTCGCTCCCGCCGTGACCGTCACCGGGACGGCGTCGATCGCGCGGTCGACGCCGGGATACCACTCGGGCGGATAGTTGGTGATCGAGCCGGAAGTGTAGTCGAATCGGACCTTGTAGTCGCCGGGGGGAAGGTTACGGATAAAGTAGTTCCCATCGAAGTCCATCGTCCCGAACCAAGCGTCGCCGGTCGCCGTGTTGACGGCCTTGACGGACCCGGCCGGAAGGCCGCCGTCCTGGTCCGTCAACCGGCCCCCGATCGCCCCCCCGGCGTAGAGGACCTTGTCGATGCCCGCGGTCGTCTCCCCGTTGACCACCGCGACCGGGTCCGTGTCGTAATTTTGGATCAAATAGTTTCCGGAGTAGCAGGAGGAGGGGTTGAAGACGATCTGGTAGCTTCCCTCCCGAATGCTGTCGAGCAGGTAGCTCCCGTCGGCCTGCGTGGTCGTCGATTGCATGCCCATGACCGAGTCGCCCATGGCGATCACAAAGACGCCCTCGAGGGGATCCCCAGCCTCGTTGGTCACGCGACCGGAGATCTTCCCTCCCGTTTCGAGCACGGCGTCGATGCCGACGGTCGCCGCCCCGGCCGTGACGGCCACGGGCAGGCTCTCGGCGAACGTGGTCTTGTCGTCATACAGCTCGCGGGCCAGGGTGCTGCCGGAGGCCGGACGGAAGGCCAGGACGTAATTCGCCGATCTCAAGTGTCGGATGGTGTAGTTGCCGCCGGCGTCGGTGAACGCCACGGAGGCCTGGATGCCGCCGGCCAGATAAGGGGTGACCCGGACTTGATCGAGCGGGTTCCCCGCCCCGTCCGTGACCCGGCCGCTGATCGTCCCGGCGGGCTCGAGCGTGCCGTCCGCGCCGGTGACCGGCGTCCCCGCGTCGAGGGTCACGATCTTCCGGTAGTCGTACACGCCGGGCAGGTAGTCCTTGGAAGGAAGGTAGCCGTCCGGCAATCCGTCGGTCGGGTCCTGGGCGAAATCCACCTGGTTGAACAGGACCTGGTAGTCCCCTTCGAAGAAAGCGATCTTGTAGTACCCGTCCGCGTCCGTGACGACCATCGGACGCCTCTCGTTCCAGTCGAAGGGCAGGCGGTAGAGCTCGACGGTCACGCCCTCGATGCCCTGGGCGGCCCCGTCCGTGACCCTCCCGGAAATGAAGCCGACCGGCGCCTGGTCGGTCACGGTCGCGAAGAGCTCGTAGACGGTCCCCAGCTCGGGGAGATAGGTGTGGGCGATGTAGTACCAGCCAGCGGCGATATCGGGGAGGAAGGCAACCTCCTCGACGTCGCCGCTCATGTTGTAGGCCAGCAGCCTGCCCGTCTCGTCCATGATCCCGAAATCGAGGTCACCGGAGCCGACGCGGGCCTCCCCGTTGGGGAAGGAAGTCACCCGGAGCTGGACGCCGAGGACCTGGCCCGCCTTCTCGGCGGGCACGTAGAACTTGAACCAGTCCTCGTCGGCGAGGATGAGGTCCGGATAGATCGTATCGAGCTGCACGACGGAGGCCGCGGCGAAGCTGTCGTTGTCCTCGTACGCGTCGTCCGCGCCTCCGGCGTAGGTCGAAGCGTAGTCTTCCGTGGACATGTCGACGGAGATGTCGGCGTATGTCCTGGAGGCCGGAGCGAAGGAGAAGCCGGGGAGCGTCGGGGTGACGGTCCCGTCCCAGCCGGTCGGCAGCATGATCTCGTAGCGGCCGTCCCCACCGGTCCTGACCTCGGCCGGCAGGCCGGCCATCAGGACGCCCTCGTGGCCCGCGCCGCCGAGCGTCACCGTCCCGCTGAGCCGCACGCCCGGCGCCGCGGCGTAATCCTGGCCCAAAAGGTTCTCCCGGAGCACGACGTACGTTCTGAGCGGCGGGTCGAAAGCGTATCCTTCGAGGACCGGTGTCACCGTCCCCCACCACCCCGGCTCCACGATGAAGGCGTACCGGCCCATGTTGTCGGTCACCGGTTCGTCCTCGGGCCCGTCGAGGCGCACGCCGGCCAGGGGCGCGCCGTCCAGGGTCACCGTCCCGCAGATCGCGAAGCCC
>CAYUME010000774.1:0-2796 GCA_964445475.1 uncultured Planctomycetia bacterium | reverse complement strand
AGGTAGGGAAGCTGAATTTGGGCTCCTGCACGCCCGCCTGAGCGGCTACGTCCTCCAGATCTACACCTTGGAGGTGCGCTTCGTGATCGCGGCGGACGGGGTCGCCGTCTACTTCACGGCGGGGCTCTTCCCCTCCCGGGGCGTCTATCTCTGCGCCCTTGAGGCCGGGACGGGCAAGGAGCTCTACAAGCGTCCGCTCGATTTCACGGCCCAGGGCACGATCCTGGCCGCCGGGGACCGCCTCTTCGTCGCGACCGGCCGCACGGCGTTCTGGAGCTGCGACCGCAAAGACGGCCGCCCGCGGATCCCGCACGGCGAGTCCGACCCCTGGAAGATGAACCTCGTCGGCGGCGCGACCGCGCTCGTGACCGGGGACCTCCTGGCGACGGGCCCCAGCGAGGACGGGCAGTTTCACTGGTTCACCTTCACCCGGAAGACCCCCCTGCTGCGGGCCGCCGCCGACTGCGTGGTGGCGAACGACGCCGCCGTCTACATCCTGAACCGGGGCAGGCTGACCGCCCAGGACCGGGCGCCCTACGTGGTCGAGCAGAAGGAGAAGGAGCGCAAGGACCCGCCCCCCCGGTGGTCCGTCGACGCGGGCCAGGCCGCGACGCTGGTCCTGGCGGGCAACGCGATCGTCGCCGGGGGAAAGGGGATCCTCGCGGTCCACGACACGGGCAGCGGCAAGGTCCTCTGGTCGGACCGGGTCGACGGCACGGTGGAAGGCCTGGCCGTCAGCCACGGCCGCCTGATCGCGAGCCTCGACGACGGCCGGACGGTCTGCTACCGCTCCCGTGCGGCGGGGGCGGCGGCCCGGCCGGCGGCCGGCCCCGCCCCGGAAAACCCGCCTTCCCCCGACCCGCTCGTCGCCCGGGCGGCGGAGGCCGCGGTGAAGGACGCGGGCACGACGAAGGGCTACTGCCTCGTGCTTCAGGCCGGCACCGGCCGGCTCGCCTGCGAGATCGCCCGCCGCTCCGACTTCCACATCATCTGTCGCGAGGCGGACCCGGCCCGGGTCGTGGCCCTGCGGGCGATGCTGACGAAGGCCGGCCTGTACGGGGCGCGGGTCGAAGTCCACGCGGGCGAACCGGGGGCCCTGCCCTACCCGCCGGCCTTCGCCAACCTCGTCGTGTCCGAGGGCGCGCTGACAGACGGCGCGGCGCTGCCGCCCGCGGACGCGGTGCTGGGCGCCCTGCGCCCGTACGGCGGCGTCGCCTCCCTGGCCGTCCGCCCCGGATCGGAGACTTCCCGTCAGCTGGAGGCGTGGGGGCGCGGGCTGCCGGGCTGGCAGGTGCACGCGGGGGACCCGCCGCGCGGCACGGCGCGCCGGGGGGCCCCCGACGGCGCGGGCGCGTGGACCCACTTCTACGCCGATCCCGCAAACACAGCCTGCCGCGACGACGCCATGCGGCCGGGCCCGATGGAGCTCCAATGGTTCGGGCGCCCGGGCCCCGCCGGGATGGTCGACCGGCACAAGAAGGGGCCCGCCCCGCTCTTCGCGGACGGCCGCCTCTTCGTCCCCGGCTTCAACCGGGTCTCCGCCGTCGACGCCTACAACGGGACGGTCCTCTGGGAGCGGGAGATCCCCGACTCCGTTCGCGTCGGCGCGTTCAAGGATGCCGGCGGCATGGCGGCCACGGACGCCGACCTGCTGGTGGCCGCCGGCGACGCCTGTCTCGTCCTGGACGCGCGGACGGGCGAGACCCGGAGACGGATCCCGGCGCCGGGCCCGCCGGGGGAGAAGGCCTGGGGGTACCTCGCGACCGCCGGCGGGCGGATCGTCGGCAGCGTCGCGAAGCCCGGCGGATCGCTGCGCGCCCAGACCAAGGCCGAGGACGAGATCATCTGGCGCAACCGCCAGCCGGTCGTCTGCAGCTCGGCGGTCTTCGCCGTGGACGCGGCCTCCGGCCGGCCGGCCTGGACCTACGCGGCCCGGACCGGCGCGATCGCGAATCCCACGCTCGCGATCGGCGACGGCCGCGTCTTCTTCGTCGAGAGCCGGGACCGCCGGACCCTGGACGCGAAGGACGGCCGCGTCCGCATCCCCGACCTGGTCGGCTCGGGCGCGCAGCTGGTCGCGCTCGACCTGGCGACCGGCGCCCCGGCCTGGTCGCGGGAGGCCGACCTCCGCACGCTGGAGCACGTCCTCTTCCTGAGCTATGCCCGGGAGACGCTGCTCGTCACGGGGAGCAAGTACGTCGAGGTCGACCCGTCGGAAACGGAGGGCCGCGCCAAGCCGAAGCAGCTCAAGCGCGTCCGCTACGACCTCTTCGCGTTCGACGCGCGGACGGGCGCGCCGCGCTGGAAGGCCACGGCGACCCCGAGCTACGACGAGGTCCTGGACGGCGCCCACGGCGAGCAGGTGCAGCACCCCGCGATCGTCGGCGAGACGGTCTACGGGCCGGGGTTCGCCTTCCACCTGCCGACGGGCAAGGCGCACGCGGGGTGGGCGTGGAAAAAAAGCCACAAGTGCGCGACGCTGTCGACCTCCCGCTATTGCGCCTTCAGCCGCTTCGACACGGCGAAGCTCCCGCACGTGTTCGACCTCGCGACGGGACAGAAGACGGCGCTGACACAGGTCACGCGCCCGGGCTGCTGGATCAACATGATCCCGGCCGGCGGGCTGCTGCTCATCCCGGAGGCGAGCGCCGGGTGCACATGCGAGTACCCGTTCCAGGCCTCGCTGGCGCTGCGGCCGGCCGGCGGGGGGCCGTAGGACGCGCCCCCCGCGAGGAAGATCCCTTCCCCCGTTCCGAAGAAAGCGGACAATAATGCCGGCCGGGCGACCGTTCTACT
>CAYUME010000773.1:0-2798 GCA_964445475.1 uncultured Planctomycetia bacterium | reverse complement strand
CGAGCGGGCGGCGCTCGTCCTGGCCGTCCTGCAGGAGGAAGGGGCCCACCCGAGGACGCTGGCGGGGGCGGACGCCGTCTTCCGGACGATCCAGGACGCCCTGGACGCCCTGCTGGAGCCGAAGCGGCTGGCGGCGACCTTGCGGGATTGACGGGATTTCGAGAGACGATTCGGGCCGGCCGGCATCCTTTCCTGAGACCGCCGCGCGATCCCGCGGCGGACGGACCCGTCTGGAGGCGATGCGCATGGCGAGGCTGCCCGGGGGGGCTCGCGGGGCATGGGCGATGGCGGCGGTCGTATCGATGCTCGCGCTTCCCGGTGCGGCGCGAGCGGCGGATGCGGGCGCGCCGTTCGGGGACCTGCCGCTCGTTTGCGAGATCGACTGCGCGAAGGCGGCGCCCGGGGCCGAGTTCCCGGAGGGCGCCAGCCGCGTCGAGACCCTCCTCGGCGTCCCCTGCCGGGCGATGCCCAACGAGGGCGCGGACGGGCGGTATTTCGCCTACCGGGTCGGCGCCGGCCAGGGGCTCCGGGCCGGCGGGTGCTACGTCCTCGAGGTCGCTTTCCCCGACGACGTCCCGCGCGGCTTCCACATCCTGAACTGGGGGTGCGAGACGGCGCGCGGGGTCGCGACCGGCACCGCCGTCGGCGACGCCCTGCAGGCGCGCTACGTCAACCACAACCCCGAGTCGCTGAAGTACCCGCAGTCGGGGGCGATGCTCCGGTGGCGGTCGCTCTTCTTCCTGCACGACCGGTTCCCGGACCTGGCGCGGCCGCGGGGCGCGGCGGTACGGCCCTTCACGCCCGCGGACGGCTTCTGGGTCATCCTCGCCCAGTTCCCGCGACGCAACGACCCGACGTCGGCCGGCGCGGCCGTCGCCGCGATCCGGCTCTATGCTGTCGAGGACCCCGCGACGCTCGCGCTCCCGCTCCGGCTGCCGCCCGACCCGCTCCCGCGGCGGCGCATCTTCTGGCGGGAGGAGATGGCCGACGGCGTCATCGCGATGGGGCACAAGCCGGAGGAGAAGGACGAGACGCGTCGCGGCGTGAAGAACATCGTGGACTGGTACGAGCACAAGGCGCGGCTGTTGCGGTTCCTCGGCATCAACACCTTCTGCAAGGACCTGCTCGTGTTCGGCCACAACCAGGGGTGGGACTCGTCGGTGGGGGGCGGGAACGCATGGTATTACCAGTCGTCCACGCCGTCCCTCTGGGGCGACATCCTCGCGATGCTCGGCCGCTATCCCGTGGACGTGCTCCCGTACTACGAGTACGCCGGCAGCGTCGGAGGCCAGGGGATCGGCAAGGAGGGCCGCTGCCGGACGCTGGCCGGGAAGGACGCCTACACGCACATCGGGTGGACGGAGAAGCGGAACTGCGACGTGGCGGACCCCGACTTCCTCCCCGACGCGAAGAAGCTCCTCGACCTGACGATCCTGAAGTTCAAGGGGACGGCGCGCTTCGTCGGCGCCTGGTTCCGGCCCCGACCGAGCGCGATGCCGGTCAGCTTCAACGACCTCGACCTGAGGACCTTCGGCGCGGAGACGAACGGCGGGACGGCGCCGACGCGGGAGCAGCTGAAGGCCGACAAGGCGCTCCTGGAAAAGTACTACGACTGGTGGCTCGGCAAGAGGAAGGCGTTCCTCGTCGCGCTGCGCGACCACCTCCGGCAGGGGCTCGGCCCGCACGCGACGCTCCTGTTCACTGCCGACACGAGCGAGCCCGGCTCGCCCCTCCCGGCCGAGATGACGGGGGCGGGACAGAAGGAGTTCTGGAACTGGAAGACGGCGGTCGTGAACGACGACCCCGAGGCGTGGGCGACGATCCTGGCGGATCCCGTCTACAAGATGGTCCGGTCGGTCTCCTGCGACCGCGTCGTGGGCGAGGCGATGCAGATGAAGACGCTCCTCCGCTGGCCGGGCACCTGGGGCGAGTGGGAGTGGCAGCACGCCTGCCCGCCGGCGGACCCGCAGCACTACAAGGACACGGACGGGATCCTGATGACGTACAGTTACAACCGCCTCTACACGGTCTCGACGCCGGCCGGCTTCGACGCGTTCCGGGGCCCGTCGGGCCTGGCGGCGGTGCGCCATTACGCGCTCAACGAGAACGAGATGTTCCGGGGGCCGAAGCAGGAGGACCTGCTGGGGTATTTCGTGTCGGACGTGGAGCGGGCGGGGCCGCACTGCATGCTCGCCGAGGCGCGGGCGGTCGCGCACGGCGACCCGTGGTACCTGGGGTCGCTGATGGGGAACAGCTATGCGCGCGGGTTCCCCGAGCACGTACGGGCCTTCCACGCCGCCTTCCTGGCGCTTCCGGCCCTCCCGAGCGAGATCGTGAAGGACGCCTGCTCGGACGCGGAGGTGGTCGTCCGCCGCATCCGGACGCCGGCGCACGGGACGTACTACGCGGTGGCGAACACGGGGATGGCTGGGAAGCGGGGGGTCGCGGTGAGGATCCCCGGGCCGCTGACGGACGCGGCGACCGGGTCGCCGGCCCCGGCCACGCTGGACCTGGTCTCCGGGGAGCTGCGGGCGCTGCACGCGAGGTGACGGTCAGGGGGACGGCGGGGGCGCGGCGTTGTGGCGGTAGGCGATGAGGTTGACCTTCTCGAGGGTGATGAGGCCCTCGTCGACCATGCCGTCCAGGACGGGGAGGATCGTCGCGATCCGCTCGGGGGTGTCGATGATCTCGACGACGACGGTGAGGTCCTCGGAGAGGCGGAGGACCTTCGTCGTGTGGATCCGGCTGCGCGCGCCCAACCAGAGGACGCCTTGCAGGACCGGGGCGCCGGCCAGGCC
>CAYUME010000772.1:0-2798 GCA_964445475.1 uncultured Planctomycetia bacterium | reverse complement strand
TTGACCACCTGCGTCATCCGTTGGATTCAGGCCTCCTTGAAGTGTATAATGGGCGTGTATCAAGGGAGGCGCCATGCTGGACCGGGCAAGGGAGTATTTCGCTAAGCATGTTGCAGCGTGGGCCGAGAAGAATCCCGGCGGCTTTGCCGTTGTAAAGGACGAGTCTCTGGTTGGTATCTACTCCACGATGGAGGAGGCCATCGCGGCAGGCGCACACCGCTTCGGTCTCCAATCTTTTCTTGTTCGCCAACTGGGCGCCAAGCCCGAAGAGATCGTCATCCCTGCATTAGCGTTGGGATTGCTGCGTGCCCATTCTTAACACCCAGCTCGGCGGTCAGGCTCAGACTCCGGATGGTAGAAAGGTGTCCATCCCGCCACAAGTCGCTCTGCTTCAGCGGGGGCCTGTAGTCCAAGTCAGCGTCAGCGTCGGCCAGGCGATTGCCCAGCAGGTTCTTCAGCAGGGAGGCACACTTCCTGCTCCCATTGCCGGTCTGGCCCTTATCGATACCGGGGCAACGACGACCTGTATCGATGACGAGGCCGCGCAACAGTTGAAATTGCCTGCGATCGACGTCGTGAAAATCGCCTCGGCATCCCATTCATCCTCCGAACAGAACGTGTATCCCATTTCGATCGAGGTGGTTGGATTGCCGATTGTCGTAAGCGCCCCCCGGGCGATCGGCGCGGCCCTGAAGCCGCAAGGCCTGCTCGTACTGATCGGACGGGATGTGCTCCAATCCTGCATGCTCGTATACAACGGTCCAGCCGGGACGTTCACGTTGACATTGTAAAGTGACAAGTCGGCGCGGTGTCACCGCGTCTTTCTTTGCCGTCCGGATCTATTGCGCGATCGAAGCCCCACTGGTTCTGGGCACAAGCCCGAGGCCGGCGGGGCTTTTCATTTTCTGGGGCAGGTGTGGATCGAGAGGTATGCTGTTCGCATGAAGAAGTGGACGAGGATTATTCCGCTGTTGGGATTGCTGTGCCAAGCAGGGCTTTCAGGCTATTTTGGCCTATGCGGGATAGTGTCTCTTTACTTCGTGTGTACACGGGAGCCGGGCTTCTCGCCAATAGCAGAAACGATCTCTTTCATTTCAATTTGGACCGGGGCGAACACTTTTGTGTTTACTGTCACCGTGTGGGCCCTCGTGAGGGCGGCACGCGAACGCTCAATTGACATAAAGCCTTCACCGCTATTGCGGGCCGCCATCGTCGTGGCGATCGGTCTGTTGCATTTCTGCCCGTTCGGGATAATGTTAATTCATGACTGGTTGTGGAAACTGCACTGGCGTGGGTGACGCGGGTGTTTTACATCTCTTTTACCGGTGGATGAGTCATGTTGTGGTAGATTGACAGGCGGCAGATAATCCGTGTCGGGAGTCGATTGGGTCGGAGGGTCCGATGCGCATCCTGGTGGTCGAGGACGAGCCCGTCCTGCGGGACGGGCTGACGGACCTGCTGAAGGGGGCCGGCCACGAAGTGCTCGCGGTCGGCGACGGCGCCTCCGCCGCGAAGCGCGGAGTCGAGGAGCCCTTCGACCTGGTCCTCCTCGACCTCATGCTTCCCAAGCTCGACGGCGTCGAGGTCTGCCGCCGGCTGCGGCAGGCGAAGCCGGCGCTGCCGATCATCATGCTCACCGCCCGGGGCGCGGAGGAGGACAAGGTCCGCGGGCTGCGGGTCGGGGCGGACGACTACGTGACGAAGCCGTTCGGGGCGAAGGAGCTCCTGGCCCGGGTCGAGGCCCTCGCCCGCCGCGCGAAGGCGGCGCCGGCGGAGCCCGACGGCCTGGAGGCCGACGGCTGCCGGTTCGACTTCGGCCGCTGCGAGGCGCGCCGGGGGAAGAAGACGGTCGCGCTCACGACGCGGGAGGTCGGCATCCTGCGGTGGCTCCACCGGCACCGCGACCGGGCGGTGACGCGCGCGGAGCTGCTCGAGCAGGTCTGGGCGGCGCCGGGGGACCTGGAGACGCGGACGGTGGACATGACGGTCGCCAACCTGCGGGCCAAGATCGAGCGCGACCCGGCGGAGCCGAGGATCGTGGTGTCGGTCAAGGGCGTCGGGTACGCGTGGGGCGACGGGAAATGAAACCACGGATGAACACAGATGAACACGGATGCGTTATTCGATCTGTGTTTATCCGGGTCTCACTGGTTCTTGTCTGCTGTGCAGGGGCGTCCTGTTCGGGATTTGATCGGGCGGTTTCTCCGACATCTGCGCCGCCGGCGGCCGGGTCGACGCTGTCGGTCGGAATGGATTTCGACGCGGCGAAGCGGGTCCTGGCCTCCCGCGGCGCGCGGGTGACGGAACTGGCCATGATGTATACGCCGGAGTTCACGACGTACGAGCTGGCGGGTGGCGGCATCCTGTGCGTCACGCTGGACCGTCCTGTGAGGGCAGAGGGGCGGAAGACCGTCGTCAAGCTGGCGGTGTGCCGAGATTCGACGAAGCCGAGGGAAGAACAGGAGTACGAGGACGTCGCTTCCTTGGAACTGAAATAGGGCTTGCCCCGTGAACCGGACAGTCGTGGCCTCGGTCCTGACGGCGTCGGCGCTGGCGATCCCGCTGGGGGCGTGGTACGTCGCCGGGGCGCGGGAGGCGGCGCGGGAGGCGGCGCGGATCGAGGCGGAGCCGGCCCGCGCGGCGCAGGCGCTGGCGGACGGGCTGGCCGGGAAGCTGGCCGCCCGTCTCGAGGACCTCCGCGAGGTGGAGTCCCGCCGTCCCTTCTACCAGTACAACAACCTCTACTACGACCCCGAGGCGGCCGCCGACGGGCCGGCCATCGTCCCCTCGCCGCTCGC
>CAYUME010000771.1:0-2799 GCA_964445475.1 uncultured Planctomycetia bacterium | reverse complement strand
TCGCGTCGCGGGGCGCCGAGCACGCCCGCCCACGTCAGGAAGCGCCTTCGGAGCTCCCGGTAGGCCTGTTCCGCCTGGACGTCCGTCGTGGCCTGGGCGAGGATCGTCCCGACGAGGCAGATGACGGGGTCTTCGCGGCGCCACCGGACGGCGCCTTGCGCCCGCGTCAGCGCAACGAGGGCGCGGCGGACGAACGTCGGGCTGGCCTGGATTGCGCTCTCCCGGTCCCTTGTCATGGGCGCTCCTGTTGCGCGCATGATAATTGAACCGGCGCCTCCGCTCAACACGCCGGCGGAAAAATAGGCTTTCGTCCGGGCCGACTTCGCGATACCGTGTGTCCACCCGGGCCACTTTTTGACGGATTGTCCCGCATGACGACGCCTCCGGAAGCCGCAGGCATCCCGTCTCCGAACTACACGGTGCTCAAGGATATCCCCGCGGGCGCCTGGGGACCTCGTTTCCTGGCCGAGGACCACCGGCTCGGCCGGAAGGTGCACCTTCATCTGTTGCCCCCTCCCGCGAGCCTGGCGGTTGGCTACCTGGAACAGCTGCGAAAGGACGTCGAGGCGGTCTCCCGTCTCAATGACATGCATCTGGTCCGGGTCTACGCCATGGAGGAGATGGGAGGGCGGTGGATCCTGGTGGCGGAGCCGGTCGATGGGGAGACGCTGGACGGCCGGATTCGCCGGGAAGGGGTCGTGGCCACCGACGAGTCGACGGCGATCGTGATCCAGGTCTCGCGGGGACTTCATTACGCCCACCGGCAAGGGGTCGCCCACCCGGGGCTCCGCCCGTCGAAGGTCGTCATGGCGGGGGGGCTCGCGAAGATCCTCGACGTGGGGCTCACGTCCCTTCCCGGAATACCCGATGAAACCGGGGCGTAGGATTACCGACCCCCCGATCAGCTATCGGGCCCGGCTGTCCCCGATGTGCGGGCGGACTTCTATGCGCTGGGGGCCATCTACTACCATCTCGTGACGGGGACGCCTCCGGATACCGGGAGCCCGTCCGTGCCCGTCCCCGATTCGCGCGATCTCAGGCCCTCGATCCCCGACGGCGTTGCCTGCGTGATCCGCCGGCTGATGGCCAGGCGCCGTGAAGACCGGTACCCCGACAACGAGACGCTTCTGGCCGACCTGGAGCGGGTGATCGACGGGGCGGCGCCGGTGAGTCCGACCATCGAGCAGGCGCTGACCGTTGTGGCGCCGCCCCGGTTGCCGAGGCCCCCGGCTTCCCCGCTCGCTCCGGCGTCGCCCGCGCTTGAGAAGCTATCCGCGTCCATGTCCCCTTCGTCGGACGACGAGGACACGCGCCTCGACCTGCCCCCCGTCAAAGGCCGGCAGGCCCCGCCCCCCCCCGTCCGAAGCGCTCCCGCCGGAAAGGCCGTTCCGACCCGAACGGTCCCGTCGCGTCGGCCTCCCGTGACCGAGAAGGCCGCGCCGCCCGTCTCTCCGAAGCGACCGCCGCCTTCTGCCAGGACGGGGAAAGGTCCTGTTCCTGCCGCGCCTGAGGCAGAAAGGGATTCCGCCACCTTCGAGAAGATGGTCGACCAGTCCGTGCGGGATACGGCCGATCAGGTTCGCCGGGTGATGCCGGTCCTGGTGACGGGAACGAAGCGGGCCGCCTCGTGGACCTCGCGTGCGGTGGCGCCCCTCGTCCGATCCGCGATGGAACGCCCGCAGTCGGCGGCCGTCGCGGCGGCCATGTGTCTCTTGGTCGCGATCGTCATCTATCTGCTGGCGCGGGGGGGAGGGGCGGGAGAGGACGCGTCGTCCGTGAACGGGGCGGCCCCGGCGCCGGTGCGACAGGAACCGGTACCGGGGGCCGACCCGCGCGAGCCGGCGACGCCGCTTCCGGTGTCGGGTCCTGTCGTCCCTCCGCCATCCCCTCCGCCTGTCGCCGTGGCGCCGAACCCGTCGACGCCGCCCCCCGTTCCGCAGACGGATTATGCCGCGCTCTCGGGGGAGGCCTGGGCGCGCGCCGTGGGTGGATTGTCCGGGGAGGATCAGGTCCGACGCGTGATCGAGAAGCTCCGGCAGCTCAACCCGGGCTACGACGGACGCGAGACGCACGCCATCGCGGGGCCCCGGGTGCGGGGCCTGTTCCTGGCCGGCGTGACGGTGAAGGAGATCTCGCCTGTGCGGGCGCTGTCCGGGCTCGAGCAGCTCGGGATCGGGTCCACCGGCGTCTCGGACCTGTCGCCGCTCCGGGGGCTGCCGCTCGTCGAGCTGGTCTGCGCCGAGACGCCCGTGAAGGACCTCGTTCCGCTGCGCGGGATGCCGCTGGTGCGGCTGGATTGCCGGGGGGTGGAGGCCGACCTCGCGCCGCTGGGCGCCTGCCCGTTGAAGGAGATCGAGTGCGACTTCCGGCCGGCGCAGGATGCGGTCGTCCTGCGTGCGATCGCCTCGCTGGAGCGGATCAACGGCATGCCGGCGGAGGCCTTCTGGGCCTCGGCGGACGAGGCGGCGGCGATGGCGGCGGGGGCTCCCCCCGACGACCCGGCGTGGGCGAAAGCCCTGGATCTCCTCGCGCTGGTCGATCCGGCGCAGGACGCCGTGCGCGGCGGCTGGGCGTGGCGGGGCAAGACGCTGGTCTCCGACACGACGGACGGGGCCCGTCTCGAGCTGCCCTACGCGCCTCCCGACGAGTACGATTTCCGCGTGCGATTCACGAGGCAGGGAGGGGCCGGCGAGGTCGTTCACGTGCTCGCCCGGTCCGGGCGCTCGCTGGCCTGGCAGATGGGCGAGGCCGGCAACACGCGCTTCGGGTTTGTCCTGACGCGCGGGGCCGGCGCGGGCG
>CAYUME010000770.1:0-2807 GCA_964445475.1 uncultured Planctomycetia bacterium | reverse complement strand
TCTTCTGCCCGCTCTGGACGGGCAGCTCCGACGCCCGAACCGCCGTCGAGCCGATCGCGCCGATCAGCAGCGCCGCCGCCATCGCCGTCCGCCGGACGCTCGTCCAGGACCGCATGCTGATTCTCCTATACGGGTTGAGTTCACTTCCCGGGCGAGCGCGTGATCCAGACCGTCATCTCGGTCTTGCCGCGGTTCTGCCAGGCGTAACACGGCACGGCCGTGAACGGGGCGGGCCGCTTGCCGTCGGCCAGAGCCTGGCCGCGCAGGACCGTCACCCCGCCGAGCAGGTCCTTGCGGTGCTCGGCCGCGACCTCCGCGCCGTCGGGCAGCGCCGCGCCCAGGACGCTGAAGTCGTGGTCGACGCCCTCCAGGCAGTAGACGAGGGGGCCGCGCATCAGCGCCACCTTCCCCTGGTCGTCCTGGACGCTCTCGTGCGCGTGGACGCGCCGGACCGGCATCGGCAGGTCCAGCTCCACCACGTCCCCGGCCTGCCAGCGGCGCTTCAGGTGGACGTACCCGTCGTCCTGCGGCGCGGGATCGGCCGCCTGGCCGTTGATCGTCAGCCCGACGGGCGGGTTCTTCGGGTCGGCAACGCGGTAGAGGTCGCTCGGGACGGGCCGGCCCCGCGCCCAGCCCGGGATCCGGAGCGACAGGGTGAATTCCGACGCCGGCTCGGGCGTGACGGTCAGCCGCACGCGGCCGTCCCACGGGTAGTCCGTCTGCTGGGCCAGCTTCACGGTCACGCCGTCGTCGACCGGGATCGAGGCCTCCCCGGCGAGGTAGAGGTTGACGACCGCCTGCCGCTTGCCGCGGGCGTAGGCCAGTCCCCCGACCTGGGGGATGATGCGCATGAGGTTCGTCGGGCAGCAGGAGAGCCCGATCCACGGCCTCCGCTGGGCGTCCCGGCTGGCCAGCGGGTTCTGGTAGAAGAAGCGGTCGCCGGCGATCGCGATCCCCGAGAGCATCCCGTTGTACAGCGCCAGCTCCAGGACGTCGGCGTACGCGGCCTGCGCCTTGAGCAGGCCCATGCGGTGCTGCCAGAGCACGTGGGCGATGGCCGCGCAGGACTCGCAGTAGGCCGACGCGTTGGGCAGGAGGTACGGGTCGCCGAAGCCCTCGTCGCCGTATTGGGCGGTGCCGACGCCCCCGGTGACGTACATCTTCCGGCCCACGACGTCGCGCCAGAGGTTGTCGAGGGCCCGCTCGTAGCCGGGCGCGTCCATGAACCGGACGATGTCGGCCATCGCCGCGTACAGGTACCCGGCGCGCACGGCGTGGCCGACCGCCTCGTGCTGGTCCACGACCGGCTTGTGGTCCTGCATGCGGCCGTTGCGCACCCGGAGCCGGGCGTGGAAATACTCGCGCCGCTGCTCCGGGGTTTGCGGGCCCTGGGGCTTCGGCGGCTCGACGACGGTCGCGGGGTCGAAGGGCTTGCGCTCGGTCCCGTGGGCGCAGCCGCGCTCGTCGAGGAAGAACCGGGACAGCTCCAGGTACCGCCGCTCGCCGGTGGCGCGGTAGAGCCTGACCAGGGCCAGCTCGACCTCCTGGTGGCCGTCGACGTCGTAGCGCTTGCCGTGCCCGAAGACGCCGTCGATGTGGTCGGCGAACCGCCGCGCGGCGTCGAGCGTCCGGGGACTCCCGGTCAACCGCCGGTGCTCGACCGCCATCTCGAAGAAGTGGCCCGCGTTGTACATCTGGTGCTGCAGGCGCAGGTCGTCCCACCGCGTGTCGAGCCCTTGGACGATCCAGCAGGAGATCAGGAAGCCGTCCTGCTGCTGGGCGGCCAGGACGCGGTCGAGGAGGCCCTCCACGCGCCGGCGCAAGGCGGCATCCTCGGCATGCCGGAGGGAGATCGCGGCGCCTTCCAGGGCCTTGTGCAGGTCGGAGTCGAAGGCATGGTGGCCCTTGAGCGGCCCGTCGAAGGCGCCCGCCGCCTTGTCGAAATTGGTGACGTGCCCGTCCTTTTCCAGGCAGTCGAGCCCGTGAGGGATCGTCACCTCGAGATGGGTCTTCAGGCGGGGCCCCCAGAAGCCGCCGCGCAGGTCCACCTGCGCGTGGCCCACCTCGACCCAGCCGCGGAGAGGCTGCGGGTCGGCCGTCGCGCCGGCTGCGAGCGCGGGGCCGGCCGGGGCCAGCAGCAGGACGGCCCCGGCGAGTCGGTGACCGGTTCCAGGCAGCCGCTTCACTTTTTAATGCTCCTCAGCTCAGGCTGCGTCGTCGCGGTCTCGATGGCCTTGATGGCCTCCTCGACCGCCTTGACGCGCCGGTTGTTGAGCTCGCCGCCGGGGAACCGGTCGCGCTTGACCTGGTCGTTGAAGTCCGCGATCAATTCCCGCAGTCCCGGGATCGCCTCCTTGGCGGCCGAGCCGTAGGTGACCAGCGCCTTCATGATCTCGCCGGTCCGGTTCTCGCTGCCGTGGCCCCCCTGCGTCTTCGCGAAGATCACGCCCGCCTCGACGCCTTCCTTGAAGTGATACTTCGTCAGCGCCTTGAAGCCGCCCATGCGGATCTCGTTGCCGAACATCGTGTCGGCCGGGCACCGTGTCTTGATGGAGGCGAAGATGTCCGGCGCCAGCGCCTGGATGTCCTCCACGGTCAACAGCCGCTCGAAGACGTGGCGCAGCCGCGCCCGCGCCATGCCGTCCGGGTTCCGGGCGACGGCCTGGATGGCCGGGTAGAGGAGCTTCGGGTCGATGCCCTGGAGGGAGTCCCGCAGCAGCCCGCCGAAGACGGCCTCCGCCAGCTGCCCGTGGGCGATCTGGACGGGATCGGCCCAGTCGATCGGCTGGAGGGGCGCGGCGGTCGTC
>CAYUME010000769.1:0-2819 GCA_964445475.1 uncultured Planctomycetia bacterium | reverse complement strand
CACCATCTACTGGGAGACGACCCGTCTGGTGGACCGCTGGCCGGGACTGGAGTGCTCCGTCGTGTCTCCGGACGGGGTGCCGGTGGAGGTCTCGTCGAGCTGGATCCCGATGCGGTACTCCACCGGCGGGCGGCGGGGCGTCTCCTTTTACGTGTTCGACGCCCCCGTGCCGGGGGCCTACCGCTTCGCGGCGCGTTACCCGGCGGGGCGGGCGGGGGCGGCGACCACGCTGGCCGTCCGGCCCAGCGCGTGGGGCGGATTGATCCTCACCGTGCTGGGGTGCCTCGGGATCCTGGGGGGGTCGATCGCGGTGGGGGTGCTTCTCATCCTGTTCTCCGTGCGGACCGTCCGTCGCGCCGTCGCGGGGGCGGGCGGGACTACCGGATTTCGCCGATCCGGGTGATCGGAGAGGGTCAAGGACGGCGCCCCCCCGAATGGAAGCGGGAGACGATCCTGGATCTCGTCTTCGAGTGAAGCGAGACAGGCGGGAAATCGCCTCGTGCCTCCCGGCCGGTCCCGCTTGCAGCCGGCGGTGCCACCTGCGGCGGCCGCGCCGCCGGTTGCATGCCGGGGGCTTCGCCTGCCTCCTCCCGGCGCGGGCTTTCTCGGGCCTTCGCCTTTCTTGCGCGTCCGACTCCTTTGCGCTCTAATGGCGCCGGTCCCGGTGCTTCCGCCGGGTGCCACCGGGTGCCGACGCCATGGGCCAGCCGGACACCGTCCTCGGCGGCGCAGGCCGCGCCTTCCCGACCACCGCGTGGGGCGTCCTCCGCGACGCGCGCGGCGGCGCAACCGCCGCGCGACGCGAGAGCCTTGACCGCCTCGTCGCCGCCTACTGGAAGCCCGTCTACTGCGCCATCCGCCAAGGGTGGGGGAAGGGGAACGAGGACGCCAAGGACCTGACCCAGGAGTTCTTCGCCTCCGAGGTCCTCGAGGGCCCCCTCCTCGGCCGCTTCGACCCCGCCCGCGGCAGCTTCCGCGGCTTTCTCAAGGGGGCGCTGGCCCACTTCATGGGCCACGTGGTCCGCGACGCCTCCCGCAAGAAGCGCGGCGGCGGCGTCCGACTCCTGCCCCTGTCGATGGACGACGCCGATGTGTCCGCGCTCCTCCCCGATGCCCGTGCCCTCCCGCCCGGGGAGGTCTTCGACCGCGCCTGGGCCCGCACCGTCTTCGGCCAGGCCCTCCGCCTTGTCGAACAGCGCCTCCGCGACGAGGGCAGGGCGGCGGTCTTCGATGTCTTCCGGCGCTACGACCTCGAGGATGCGGGCGCCGGAGCGTCCTACGCCGATGTCGGCCGACCCCTTGGCCTCGATGTCGACACCGTGAAGAATCATCTCACGCGCGCCCGGCTCGAGTTCCGACGCGCCGCCGCGGACGTCGTCTACGACACCGTCGACACCCCGGAGGAGCTGGCGTCGGAGCTGAAGAGCCTGTTCGGGGCCTGAGGGAAGGGAACCGCAGATGAACGCGGATGAGCGCAGATAAGTCCCTTCGGGGACCTGGGTCTGCGTCGATCTGCGTTCCTCTGCGGTTCATGGTTATGGCAGAAGACCTGTCGTCGAATACGGAGGGCCGTCTCCGCCGTCTCCTCGCGGACGGGCGCGAGGAGGAGGTGGGTTGGTTGGCCGTGCGGCGCGGGCTGCTGTCGGAGGCCCAGCTTGAGGAGGTGCTGCGGGAGGGGGCGGCGTCGGGCCCGCTGCGCCCCCTCGCGGAGCGCCTGGCCGCCCGCGGGTGGCTTCAGCCGGACGCGTGGGGCGTCCTCGAGGCGGCGTGGGAGCGGGAGACCTTCGACCGCGCCGCCCTCGCGCGGTCGCAATCCGTTCCTCCCGAGGCGCGCCCGTCCCTCGACGACCCGGCCCGCCAGCTCGCCGAGTTCGTGCTCGTCTCGCGCCTGGGCCGGGGCGGGCTGGGGGAGGTCTGGAAGGCGTGGGATCGCCGTCTCGGCCGCTGGGTGGCGCTCAAGCGTCCCGTCTCGCCGCCCGACTCGCGCGTGGAGCGGGAGCGGTTCCACCGCGAAGCCGCCGCCGTCGCCCGTCTCGTCCATCCGAGCATCGTCCCCGTCTACCGCGTCTCCGGCCCGGACGAGAGCCCGTTCATCGCCATGCAGTACGTCGAGGGGACGGGGCTCGAGGGCGTCCGGCTGCCGCCCCGCGAGGCCGTGGCGGCCGTCCGCACCGCGGCCCTCGCCGTCGACCACGCGCACCGGATGGGCGTCATCCACCGCGACCTCAAGCCGGGAAACCTCCTGCGCGACGGGCGGGGGGCGGTCTGGGTCCTCGACTTCGGCATCGCGCGGCTCCTGGAGGTGCCGGAGCGGCTGACGGCCAGCGGCGTGGCAGCGGGGACGCCCGAGTACATGGCGCCCGAGCAGGCGCGGGGTGAGGAAACGGAGGCCACGGCGGACGTGTACGGCCTGGGGGCGACGCTCTACGCCCTCGCGACGGGCGTTCCGCCCTTCTCGGGCCGCTCCTTCGCGGAGGTCGTCCGCAAGGTGGCCTACGAGGACCCCGTGCCGCCGCGCCGGCTCGCCCCCGAACTGTCCGCCGACCTCGCGACGGTGATTGCCAAGGCGATGTAAAAGGACCCCCGCCTGCGGTACGCGGGGGCGGCGGCGCTGGCCGAGGACCTGCGGCGGCTGCTGGACGGGGAGCCGGTCTCGGCGCGCCCCGTCTCCGCGCCCGGCCGCCTCTGGCGGAAGGCGGTGCGGCACCGCGCGGTCGTCCTTCCTGTCGCCGCGGCCGTGCTGGCGCTCCTGGCCGTCTCGGCGTGGGCCGGCGCGGGCTGGCTGCGCCGGCGGGGGCGGATCGCCGGCGCCCTCGCGG
>CAYUME010000768.1:0-2839 GCA_964445475.1 uncultured Planctomycetia bacterium | reverse complement strand
GCCCGCGATCCCGCAGAAGAGGGCTCGCGCGTCGCGCACAACGAAACCGGAAATGACCGTCACCTCACGCCCCCCTGCGGATCCATGAGATCGGGATCAGTCGTTCTTGAACACGTCGGAGGGGAGGCCCGTGATGCGTGAAGATCACGCGACCGTGCGCGAACAGGGGAATTCGGCCGATTCCATCGAACTGGAGGATCTCCCGCTCTCCCCCTGGCTCGGACTCAAGCCGCGCGTGGGCGACCGGGTGGGCGGTTATCGGCTGGTCGCCTGCCTCAAGGAGGGGGACCGGGGGCTCGTCTTTCGCGGCGTACACGACGTCACGCGGCGCCGCGTCGTGATCAAGTACCCGGCCCGTGAATCGGTCTGGAACGGGATCGCCACGGCCTCGCTCGAGGCGATGCTGCTGGCCCAGCTCCGGATCCCGGGCGTCGTGAAAGTCATCGACGCGGGACGGGATCGCTCCCACCTGTACCTTGTCCTCGAGTCCATCCCCGGCGAGACGCTGGACGCGCGCCTGTCTCGGGAGAACCGGCTCCCCCCCCGGACGGCCTCTCGGCTGTTGCGCGAAAGCGCCCGGGCGATGGCCGCCATCCATGCCCTCGACGTCCTGCACGGGGACCTCAAGCCGGGCAACCTGATGGTTCCCGATTCGGGCCCCGTCCGGATCATCGATTTCGGGCTGGCCCGTTTCACGGGCCTGTCCGGCGGCCCGTTCGGAGAGGACATCGTCGCCGCCTCCCCTCTCTACATGAGCCCCGAACAGGCGACCAACCAGCCCCTCTCCCCGGCCAGTGACATCTACTCGCTGGGCGCGACCTTCTATCACGCCCTGGGGGGGAAGCCTCCGTTCGCCGTCGGCAGCCCGTCCAGCCTGGCCCGGCGTCACCAGTCGGAGCCCCCGGTCCCCCTGCGGACCGCCTGCCCCGAGCTGCCCCCGGGGCTGACGCGCATCGTGGAGCGCATGCTGGCAAAGCGGCCGGAAGATCGTCACGCGACCATGGGTGACGTGGCGTCGGCTGTCGAGGCGTGGGAGAAGGGAGACGGCCGTCACGCGGCATGACCGATCGTCCCGGCGGGTGTCGCATCGTCCCCCCGTCGGGATCGCATATCGGCAAACGGAGCGGCTGGCATCCGGCAGGGCGTCAGCCGCTTGCAGGGGGCGACGTCAAGGCTGGATCAGCTTGCCGTCCCGGTACTTGTTGACGTGCCCGCCGGCGGGCGTGACCCCGAGCTCGACGCCCGGCTTTTCCGCCCCGTCCAGCAGGTTGAGGGCCGGGCCGGCCGGGTTGACCCGGAGTTCGACGCGGCGCTTGCCGTCCGCGTCCAGAAGGGTCAACGCCCCCTGGTCCTGCGTCATGTCCAGCTGGAGTCTCGACTTGGCCTCGGCGCCCCCCATCCAGAGGGACGGCCATCCTTCGGTCTCGAGCAGCTTCAGGCGCGGCTGCTGGCTGGCGTCGAGCAGCGTGATGCCGGAGGCGGCCGGGGTCGCGTCCAGGACGATCCGGGAGAGCTCGCGGGCGCCACAAAGCTCGATCCGGGCCTGTTCCTCCTTCACGCCGAGCGAGAGACGCTTCTTGCCCGCCGGATCGTTGAAGACGATCCCGTTCCCCGTCCCGATGGACTCGAGCGTCAGGGCCGACTTGGTGTTCGTCGCGGCCAGCGACAGGCGCGCGGTCCCGGCGGCGGCCCCGAGCGCCAGGCGCTGCTGTTTCTGGTCGTCGAAGAAGGTCAGCGCGGCGTTGTCGATGCCCGCCTCGAGCACGACCCGCGGGGCCCCGTTCTCGTCGAGCAGGGAGAGCGACGGCTTCCCGTCGCTCACACGCCACTCGGCACGCGCCTTCCCGGCCGCGTCGAGCAGGGCAAGCCCCTGACGCGACTTGGAGAGGGCGGCCAGCGCCAGCGTCTTGCCGCTCCCGTCCGCCACGCCGATCTGAAGCCCGTCGTCCGTCGCCGAGAGCGTGGCGCAGAGGCCTCCGGAGCCGTCCCGGAGCTGGAGGATCGACTCGTTCCCGGCGTCGCCCATCGCGGCCCGTTCGCTTCCCGAGGCATCCAGGAGCGCGAACCGGGGCCCCTTTTCCGTCACGGTCAGCGCCGCGCGGGGCTTTCCGTCGGCGTCCGTCATCTCCAGCCGCGGCCCGCTGCCCGACATGCTCAGCGTGGCCCGCACCTTGCCGCCCGCGTCCGTCAGCTCGAACCTCTGGACGGAGACCTCCTTCCCGCCGCCCCGCATCCAGAGGTATCCGACGAGGGCCAGCAGCGCGAGAACGGAGACGACGACCAGGGCCTTGAGCTTCTTGAGGTCCGCCACCAGACAGTCCGGGCAGACGATCTCCGGCATCTCGTCCGTCGAAGGCGTCTTCGGGTCGTCCATGCGGGATCTCCTTGCGCTCGCCACCACCCCGGCGGGCACGAGCAGCGCGAGCAGGCCCGCGAGCCGCCGGCTGCGCCGCGCGCACGCCAGCAGGAGCGGCGCGATCAGCACGGGGAGACCGATGCCCAGGATGAGGGTGGCCCGCAGCATGTCCGTCGCGGGTCCGCCCTTGGACGGGCCCATCTGGGTTATGCTGACCGGCCGATCCGTGTCAACCGGCCGCCCCGGCGGCGCTCAGGGGAGCTCGAACGTGAACTTCACCGGCCGCGCGACCGCGACGTCGATCGGCGCCTCGTCGAGGAGGTACTCGGCCACCTTGCCGAGCAGCGCGTAGGCGATGCCCGAGCGACCGTGGCTGCCCACCACGAGCAGGTCCGCCCCGCGCGCGATCGTCTCCCGGAGGAGGACCATGTGCGCGTCGCCCTTGCGGACCACCGGGACGACGCGCGCCTCGACGTCGGGCCG
>CAYUME010000767.1:0-2847 GCA_964445475.1 uncultured Planctomycetia bacterium | reverse complement strand
GCGCGGCGGCCGCATGCCGCGCCGTGTGGGGCACAGCGAGCCATGCCGGGATGAGCGAAGCGAATCCTTGCATGGCGAGCGTCACTGTCCCTTCATGACGTTGACGACATTGAAGTGGGAGAAGACCCATTCGCCCTCGACCAGGCGGAGCCGGGCGGTCACCTCGCGGTACGTGTCGCCTGGCCCGTCGCTGCCGCCCCGCAGCCGGGCCGTGAAGCGGATGGAGGCCTCCTCGGGCGACAGGACCTCGACAGACAGGTCGGCGTAGGAGAGGTCGACCGTGCCGGAGGCGACCCGGTATCGGAGGATCAGGGCGGCGAGCTCGCGGGGCGCGTGGCTGCGGGCGACGGGCCCCGAATCGCCGCGGATCTCGACGGGGTTGGCGAAGAGGGACGACAGCGACAGGGACTTGAGCGCCGTCTGCGTGGCCTTCTCGTCGGCCTTCCTGCCGACCAGCTCGCAGAGCGTCCGGAGCTGCGCCTCGATCCGCGCCTCCGGCGACGGCGCGCGCAGGATCCACCAGCGCCCGGCCGCGACGGCCAGGAGGGCGGCGGCGCCGCCGGCCGCCCGGCGCCGGTTCACCATAGGGGGCCTCCGGCGATCCGGGTCTCCCGCACCAGGCCGAATTCGTGCTGGTCGATCGGCATGCTCCGGTTGTCGCCGACGACGAAGAGGAAGCCGGGCTCGACGGATACCGGCTTCCGGTCCCAGTCGCACGGCAACCGGAGCCAGGGCTCCTCCTGCCGCGCGCCGTTCACGACGAGCGCCCCCCCGCGGAACTCCACCGTGTCGCCCGGCAGGCCGGCGACGCGCTTGAGGTACATCACGCTCGGCCCCGCCAGTTGGACGAAGACGACGTCGCCGCGCCGCAGGTCCCGGAAGGCGTATCGGAACCGCGAGCCGAGCAGGAATCCGCCTTCCGCGTAGGTCGGCTCCATGCTCCTGCCGGCGACGAAGCGCGGGCGCGTGACGACGCCGAAGAGGAGCCAGGCGCCCGCGGCCACGAGGGCCAGCCGGACGGCGAATCGCCGGTTCATCGTCGGCCAGAGAAACCGCCGGAGCGACGCGTGCATGGCGCCATCGGCACTCGACGCGGGAAACCGCGCGTGGCGGGGGAATCCGGTTCCTGCGGGGTGCGCGTTACGTCCCTTTCCGGACGCCGTCGCTTCCCCGCCCCATCGCCGCGAACGCCGTCTCGGCGGCCTCCCGCGAGTTCGCCATCGTGAAGAACGAGGTGAGGTTGAACGTCTTGAGGGCCCACGAGACCTTCTCGGACGGATGGATCAGGACCAGGTCTCCGGCGTTCTCGCGGGCCGTTTCGGTGGCGTTGACCAGGACGCCCACGCCGGTGCTGTCGATGGTGGCGACCTTCGACAGGTCGAGGATGATGCGGTGGAATTTCTGGGCGAAGAGCCACCAGATGATCCAGCTGAACCGGCCGGTGGTCGCCGGATGGATCGGGCCGCTGACCTCCAGGGAGACGACCTCGCCCGGGAGATAGTGCTTGTCGAAATGGAGATCCTGCATGCGGTCGCACCTCGATCCTCACCCGCGCAGCCGGCGCCTCGGGCTTTCCGGCCCCGGATTGTACCTTGGTCCGGGGCTGGAAGCGAGGTTCTGATGCGGGGCGTCCGGCCTCCGGGGCAGGCCGCGTCGATCGTGGCCGCCCTGTTCGCGGGCGGGGCCCTTGCGACGCGGGGCGACCTGCCGTTCGTCGAGGGGGCGCGCGTGCAGGACCTGCCGGATCCTCCCTTCTCGTTCGTCTGGGGAGTCGCGCCGCTTCGCCTCGTCCAGCGGGCGCGGGAGCGACGGCGTCTGGCCCTACTTCAACGTGGAAGGGCCCGATGCCGGCCTGATCCTGGCGGTCGGCTGGCCGGGCCAGTGGGCGGCCACGTTCGCCCGCGACGGCGCCGACGGCCTCCACCTCCGCGCGGGCCAGGAGCGGGTCCGCCTCACGCTGCACCCGGGCGAGGAGATCCGCACCCCCCTGATCGCCCTCCAGATGTACCGCGGCGACCGGCTCCGCGCGCAGAACGTCTGGCGGCGCTGGATGCTCGCCCACAACCTGCCGCGCCTGGAGAATGGCGAGGTGCCCGGGCCGCTGATGCCCGCGGCCAGCAGCAACCAGTGCAACGAGATGCAGAACGCCAACGAGACCAACCAGAAGCAGTTCGTCGACGGCTACTTGGCCTACTGGGACGCGCTCCGACAGCGCCGGCCCGGCCTCCTGATCGACACGTGCGCCTCCGGCGGCCGCCGGAACGACCTCGAGACCCTCCGCCGCTCCGTCCCCCTCCACAAGAGCGACATGCAGTACGGCAACCTGACCAGCAAGCAGACCCAGCTTCACGGCCTGGCGCTCTGGGTGCCGTATTTCGGCGCGCCGGTCTACCCCGCCGACCGCGTGGACGTCTACGGCTTCCGCAGCGGCATTGCGCCCATGACGGGCCTGGGGTACGACACGCGTCGCACGGACTACGACTACGCGCTGCTCCGGAAGCTGGTGACGGAGTGGAAGCAGGTGGCGCCCCTCCAGTACGGGGACTACTACCCGCTGACGCCGTGGCGGGCGGACGACGACGTGTGGATGGCCTGGCAGTTCGACCGGCCCGAGACGGGCGAAGGGGTGATCCAGGCGTTCCGGCGGCCCGAGAGCTCGTACGAGTCGGCCCGTTACCCGCTCCGGGGCCTGGACCCGGAGGCCACGTACGAGGTCCGCGACGTGGACGCGGCGGGGCCCGTGACGATCGGCGGCCGCGAGCTGACGGAGCAGGGCCTGCGGGTCACGATTCCGGGCCGCCCGGGGGCCGCGATCGTCTTCTACAAGCGCGTGAAGGAAGACCGCTG
>CAYUME010000766.1:0-2855 GCA_964445475.1 uncultured Planctomycetia bacterium | reverse complement strand
CGATGACGATGGCCAGCATCATGATGGTCACGTGGTTGGCCAGGCCGATGGCGGTGATGACCGAGTCGAGCGAGAAGACGATGTCGAGGACGGCGATCTGGGCCAGGACGCCGAGCATCCTGGTCGCGGCCTTGGCCTTGACGTGGCCCTCCTCGCCCATCAGGCTGTGATGGATCTCGCGGGTGCTCTTGGCCAGGAGGAACAGGCCGCCGCCGGCCAGGATGAGGTCGCGGCCGGTGAACTCGTGCGAGAGGACCGTGAAGAGAGAGTTCTTGAGGCCCATGACCCAGGTGAGCGAGAGGAGGAGCAGGATGCGGCTGACCATGGCTAGGGCCAATCCGAGGACGCGGGCCCGGTTGCGCTGGTCGTGGCGAAGGCGGCCGACGAGGACGGAGATGAAGATGATGTTGTCGATGCCGAGCACGATCTCGAGCGCGGTCAGCGTGGCGAGCGCCACCCATGACTGGAAGTGCGTCATCCATTCCATCTCCGCCTCCTCAAGATGGGGTCAAACCTACCTTTTGCTGTAAAAGGTAGGTTTGACCCCGTCTTTTCCGGGAGATTATAGGACGGCGCGGGGAAAAAGCCAAACGCGGGAGGGGCAGTGCGATGGGGGTGGGCTCGAGCCGGCCGCCCGCGCGTTCGTTTGACACCCCGCGCCCGCTGTCATACCATCCCGCCTTGGTTCTGAGATACGCGTCGAAACCGGGAGGAGCTGATGCATAGCCTCGATCACCCGACTTGCCCGCGTCGGACCGATAGCCCTGATCCACGCGTCCGACAGGCGCGCGCCTTCCGGCCCGCGGCTCTCCGCAGCGTCAAACCCGGCGTCGCCCCGTCCGCCTTTGCGGCGGGCCTCGCCATCCTCGGCGTCCTCGCTGCGGTCATCCCGGCCTGCTCGCCGGGCCCCGCGCAAGGCGTCACCCGGTTCGAGGTCTCGATCGACCCGGCGGTCCGGGCCGAGGCTGCCGACGGCCGCGTCCTGCTCCTCGTCTCCAAGACCGATAAATTGGTCCCCGGCCCGGTCGGCGCGCCCATTTTCGGCCTCAACGTCGACGGCCTGGCCCCAGGCGCAAAGGCGCTCATAGACGAGACGGTCTTCGGCCACCCGGTACGGAGCCTCCGCGACATCCCGCCCGGCGACTACTTCGTCCAGGCCTGGCTCAACGTCTACACGACCTTCAAGCGGAGCGACGGGAAGGTCGTCAAGCTGCACCACGACCAGGGCGAAGGGCAGAACTGGCGCCGTTCGCCCGGGAACCTCTACAGTGAGCCGGCCAAGGTCACTTTCGACGCGCGCAAGAGCGCGACCGTCCCGATCGTCCTCGATAAGGTCGTCCCGCCGATCCCTCCCTATGAAGACACGAAGTGGGTCAAGCACATCCGCATCGAGAGCCGCCTTCTCTCGGAGTTCTGGGGGCAGCCGATGCATATCGGCGCCAACGTGCTCCTGCCCAAAGGCTACGACGAGCGCCCGGACGTCCGCTATCCCGTGCACTACGTCCAGGGGCATTTCCCGCGGGGGCGGCCCGGGCGGTGGAGCGAGGACGAGTCGAGCCCGGCCTTCAAGCTCTGGACGGCCGACGGCGCGCCGCGCTTCATCCAGGTCACCTTCGAGCACGCCTGCCCGTACTACGACGATTCCTACGGCGTGAATTCGGAGAACGTCGGGCCCTACGGCGACGCCATTATGACCGAGCTCATCCCCCACGTCGAGAAGACGTTCCGGGCCATCGGCGAACCGTGGGCGCGCGTGCTGTCGGGAGGATCGACCGGCGGATGGATCGCGCTGGCGATGCAGATCTTCTACCCGGACATGTTCGGCGGCGTCTGGTCGTTCTGCCCCGACCCGGTCGATTTCCGGAAGTACCAGCTCGTCGATCTCTACGCCGAAAAGTACGCGTATGGGCTAGAGAGCGAATGGGCGCGCGTGCCGCGGCCCGGGCGGCGGGGGACCGACGGCAACATCGCCTACACGCTGGAGCAGGAGAACCTGGCCGAGGAGGCGATCGGCGACCGGTACAGGTCGGGCGGGCAATGGGCCATCTGGAACGCAGTGTTCGCGCCCGTGGCCGAGGACGGGTACCCGAAGCCGCTCTGGGACCCGCTGACGGGGGAGATCGACAAGGCCGTGGCGGAATGGGCCCGGGAGCGTTACGACCTGCGGGCCTACGTCGAGAAGAACTGGCCGACGATCGGGCCGAAGCTGGCCGGGAAGATCCGCGTCTACGTCGGGCGGATGGACAACTTCTACCTCAACGAGGCCTGCTACCTCTTCGAAGAGACGCTGGCGGCGATGAAGGACCCGGCTTACGGCGGCGAGTTCCAGTACGGCGACCGGGGCGGCCACGGCTGGTCGCCGTTCGAGGGCGACGGGATGCTCCGCGACATGGCCGCCGCGATCGCGAAGAACGCCCCCGGCAGCGCAAAAAAGAATTGGATGTATTAAGTAAAGATGATCTCGCCGCCGCCGGCGAGCTCGTAGAACTTGCCGACGTTGATGATCGAGTCGACCTGCGGGCAGAAGTCCTCTTTCTTCAGCCCGAACATGTCCACCGTCGCCTTGCAGGCGTAGAACTTGCAGCCGGCGTCGGCGATCATCTCGACGAACTCGGGCACGGGCGGGATGTCGAGCTTGTCCATGGTCTTCATCATCATCTTCGTGGCCAAGGCCGAGAAGCCCGGCAGGACGCCCATGAACGAGGGCATGTGCATGCCCGGATTTCCGACCGTGGCGATCTTGATCTTGCCCATGCGCTTCTTGACGATCGCGTCCATCCCGAAGAAGGTGAAGAACAGGTTGGCCTCGATGCCCTCCATGCGGGCGCCGTTGGCCATGATGAGGCCGGGATAAA
>CAYUME010000765.1:0-2863 GCA_964445475.1 uncultured Planctomycetia bacterium | reverse complement strand
GAGCGCCGGTCGACGGGCCGTGCGAACGTCAGAGGCCGAGCTTCTCCGCCAGCGTCCAGCCCGCGAAGCGGTGGGAGGATGCCTTCGTCAGCGGCAACGGCCGGATGGGCGCGCTGGTTTACGGCCACCCCGCGAAGGAGACGATCGTCGGCAACCACTGCCGCCTCTTCCTGCCGCTGGGCAGCCGGGAGGTCGTCCCCGACCTCTCGACGTTCCTTCCCGAGCTCCGCCAGGTCATCCGGGCGAAGGGCTACGGCGAGGCCATGAAGTTCTTCCTCGGCAAGGGGAAGGAACAGGGATTCCCCGGCCTGATCTGGACCGACCCCTTCCATCCCGGCTTCTTCCTCACGGTCGTCCAGCCGCCGCAGGGGGCGATCCGCGACTACGTGCGGACCGAGGACTTCGCCACCGGCGAGGTGGCGGTGCGCTGGACCGACGATGCCGGGGCGTGGTGCCGGAGGCTCTTCGTCTCCCGCGCGGACAACGTCATCGTTCTCCTCCTCGCCGGCCCCGACCCCGGCAAGGTCGGCTGTACGCTGGTCCCGGAGGCGGTCGGGGAGGCCCGGATCCTCTCGGAGCGTGCCGCGGAGCCCGGCTGGCTCACGTACCACAACACGTACAAGCACGGGAAGGGCGGATTCGACGTCGCGGTCCGCGTCGTCCCGAAGGGCGGCACGGCCGACTGCGACGGGTCGTCGATCCGGGTCGAGGGCGCGGACGAGGTCCTCGTCCTCGCGCGGATTGCGCCGTGGAAGACGCCGCTCGAGGGGAGCGACGCGTGGGCCTGCAGCCCGAACCACCCCGACTTCGCCGCGGACCGCCTCGGCGCGTACGTCCCGGCGCCGGCGACGGCGGAAAGCTCGGTGACGGCCTACCGGGCGGCCGGGGACGCGAAGGCGCTCCTCCCGAAGGTCCAGGCGGCCCTGGCCGCGGTGCCCGCCGACTACGCCGTCCTCCTCGCGCCCCACGCGAAGGCCCACGGCGCCCTCTTCAGCCGCGTGACGCTCGACGTCGGCGGCGGGGCGGACCGCAACCAGACCAGCGAGGAGCTGCTCGACCGCGCGCAGCAGGAGAAGCGCCTTCCCCCCGCCCTCCTCGAGAAGATGATCGACGCGGGGCGCTACATGTTCATCTGCTCGGCCGGGGAGCTGACGCCGAACCTCCAGGGGATCTGGACGGGCTCCTGGAAGCCGGCCTGGTCGGGCGACTTCACGACCGACACGAACGTCCAGCTCGCGATCAAGGCGGGGTATGCCGGCGACCTGCCGGAGCTGATGGAGGGCTACTTCCGGCTGATCGAGGCCGCCCTGCCCGACTGGCGCCTCAACGCGAAGCGATACTACGGCTGCCGCGGCCTCCTCGCCCCGACCCGCATGTCCAACAACGGTCTCATGCTCCACTGGGGCGGCTGGGACGGCATCTGGTGGACGGCGGGCGCCGGCTGGCTCGTCCACTTTTTCACCGACTACTACCACCACACGGGGGACCGGGAATTCCTGGCCAGGCGACTCGTCCCCCTGCTCAAGGAGGTCGTCCTCTTCTACGAGGACTTCATGACGGTGGATGCGAAGACCGGGCTCGCCGAGTTCATCCCCTCCTATTCGCCGGAATCGAGCGACGGGATCACGTCGACGATGGACGTGATGGTGGCGCGCGAGGCCCTGGCGAGCCTGGTCGAGGCGTGCGAAACGCTGGCGATCGAGCCGGCGGGCGTCACGAAGTGGAAGGGGATGCTGGCGAAGCTGCCGGCGTACCGGATCAACCGGGACGGCGCGCTGGCCGAGTGGGTGCCCGACGGGTACGGCGAGCACTACGGCCACCGCCACCTCTCGCACCTCCACGCCGCGTACGAAGCGGTCGCCGACGCCGCGCTCGAGTCCTCGCCGGCGCTCTGGAAGGCGGCGCAGGAGGCGACGCGGCGCCGGATCGGCTCGGGGGGCGAGAAGTCCACGCACGGACGGATGCACATGGGCCTCGCCGCCGCGCACCTGGGGCTGGGAGACGAGGCCTACGGACGGCTCGCCATCATGGCGACGATGCGCTCGGTCTACCCGAGCCTCATCTGCGGGCACGAGCCGGGTCCGGCCATCTTCAACACGGACGGCAACGGGGCCCTCCCCGAGATCCTGCGGCGGATGCTCCTCGCCTCCCGCCCCGGACGTCTCGACCTCCTGCCGGCGATGCCGGCGGGCGAACTGATGCAGGGCCGCATCGAGGGGCTTCTTGCCCGGTCGCAGATCCGGATCGGCCGGCTCGCCTGGGACCGGACGGCCGGGACGATCGGGCTGGAGCTTGCCTCGGGGACGGCGCAGGAGGTCCTGCTGCGGGTCCCGGGCGCGGCGCGAATCGTGAGGGCGGAGGTCGCGGCGGGCGGCGCGTCGATGAAGGAGACGGACGCCCCCAACGCCCGGCGCCTGACGCTGCCGGAGGGGGAGAAGGTCTCGCTGCAGATCGCGTTTGAATGACGCCGGGGTGGGAGCGGAGGGGCCGGCATTCCCTGGCAGTCCGATGCCGCGAAGCCGGTCAGCCGCGACTCGCGTGTCGGGGGTGTTGGCCCCGGCTGAAACGGTTCCGGAGAGGGCCAGCCACCCCCTCTTCCCCGCTGGATGCTTGTCCTTTTTGGGAGGTCGCCGCGCCATGCGCATCCGCCACGCCGCTTTTGTTCTCCTGTGTGCCGCCCCCGTCGCGGCCTCGGCCGAAGAGGTCCCGGCCTCCTTCCGGGATCTCCGGCTCCGGTACGACAAGCCGGCCGGCCAGGCGGATCCGGCTGCCGGCGCGAAGGGAAAGAGCAAGGAGGCCTGGGTGGAGGCCCTCCCCGTCGGCAACGGCCGCCTCGGCGCCATGGTCTTCGGCGGCGTCCCCG
>CAYUME010000764.1:0-2888 GCA_964445475.1 uncultured Planctomycetia bacterium | reverse complement strand
CCGGATCACGGGGATTCCGGGCCTGGAGGCCGGCGTCCTCGGCCCGCCGGCCGGGCCGGACGCGCCGCGCCTCCGCGGGAACGGGGCCTCGTTGCTCGTCCGCGTGCGAGGCGGCGGGGGATCCGGCCTCTTCACCGGGGACGTCGACGCGAAAGGGCTGGCAGCGCTGCCGGCCGCATCGGCCCCGGGACTCGCCGCGGACGCGATCGTCGTCCCCCACCATGGCAGCCCGGGATCGCGCTCGGCAAGCCTGGTCCGCACCGTCCGCGCCCGCTTCGCCCTGGTCAGCGCGCGCAAGGGATTCCCGTCGGAGGCGGTCCTGGACGACTACCGGGAAGCGGGCGCGACAGTTCTTGAGACGTGGAGGACAGGGGCGGTGTGGCTGGAAAAGAGAAGGGGGTTCTGGATCGTCCGGGCGTGGAAAGAGGAAAGCACCTCCCCGTCCAGACAGGAGCCCGGAGTCATCCGACCGGGAGAATGCCCATGCGATCGCCGCCCCGGAAGTGCCGCGGGATCCAGGGGCGAGAACGGGCGCCCTCGACGGATCATTTCCCCCCACGCCCCTCGGACCGCCCCTTCAGGAACTCCGCCAGCAGGCGGACCATGACGCCCGTCCCGCCGGGCGGCGTGTAGGGGCGCGCCTTCTCGGCGAAGGCGGGACCGGCGATATCGAGGTGGGCCCAGGGGATCTTCGGGTCGACGAACTCCTGGAGGAAGAGCCCGGCGGTGATCGCCCCGCCCCACCGCCCGCCCGCGTTTTTCACGTCCGCGATCCCGCTCTTGTTCAGCTCCCGGTACTCCTTCTCCAGGGGCAGCCGCCAGACCTTCTCCCCCGTCCGCCTCGCGCACCCCTCGATCTCCTTCGCCAGCGCCTCCTGGTCCGTGAAGAGTCCCGTCACGTTGTTCCCGAGCGCGATCACGCACGCCCCGGTGAGCGTCGCCAGGTCGAGGACGGCGTCCGGCTTCTCCCGCGAGGCGTAGGCCAGCATGTCGGCCAGCGTCAGCCGTCCCTCGGCGTCCGTGTTGTCGATCTCGATCGTCTTTCCGTTCATCGCCCGGAGGATGTCGCCCGGCTTGTAGGCCCGGCATCCGGGCATGTTCTCGGTCGCCGCGATGAGCCCGAGAACGCGCACCGACGGCCTCAGGTCCCGGAGGATCGAGAAGAGGCCGAGCACCGCCGCCGCGCCGGACATGTCGTCCTTCATCCAGCGCATCGCGTCGGTCGGCTTGAGGTCGAGCCCGCCGCTGTCGAAGGTGATCCCCTTCCCGATGATGCAGACGGCCCCGCGGGCCCGCGCGGGGCGGTACTCGAGGCGGATCATGCGGGGCGGCTCGGCGCTGCCGCGGGCCACGCCAAGATAGGCCCCCATCCCCATCCGCGCGCACGCCGCCTCGTCGAAGACCCGGACCGTCACGCCGCGGCCGGCCAAGGCCTTCGCCGCGGCGGCCAGCTTCCGGGGGGTCTTCGCCATCGCGGGCTCGTTGACGAGGTCCCGCGCGAAGCAGACGCCCCGCAGGAGGGTCCCGCCCCGGGCCGCCCCCGCTTCCGCCCCGGCGCGCGACGCCGCGTCGGCCACGAGGTCCGCCGCCGCGAGCCGCTTTCTCGCCGCCGCCGGGTCCGGCTTCCGGTATTTCCGGAATTCGTAGCCGGCCAACCCGATCCCTTCGACCAGCGCCTGGGCCGCCTCCGGCACCGGGACCCCGGCGTCGTCCGGCAGGAGGATCGCCAGGGAGCGGATCCCCAGAAACCGGGCCCGGGCGGGCAGGTCGGCCGCTGCGCGACGCAGGGCCTCTCGCCCGACCTCCTTCGCCCTGCCCAGCCCGACCAGCAGCACCCGATCCGGCAGGCCGGCAGACGGGGGAAGCAGGTGGAAATCCCGGAGCTTCCCGTCGAACGCCTTCGCCGTGACGGCGCGTCCGACGGCGGCGCCCAACCCGGGCGCGACCTCGCGCCACGGACCGGAGGGGACGCGCGCCCCTTCGGGGACGAAACAGACGAGCGCCTCGGCGCGCCGCGCTTCGGCGGGACGGATGACGCGGCTCTTCATGCCCGGATTCCTTCGCTGGGGATGCTGAAAAGTGGACCGGTGGCCGTCACGGACAGGGGGCGCCGGCGGCCCCCGGGCCGGCGCCGGGGCGGTATCTCCCTATGTCGGCCCGGACGCCCCCGGCGGGTTCGGCCCGTCTTCCCCCGCGCAGGACGCATCCCGGACCCGCCGCATCGAGGCGGGCAGGGTCCGGGACCGCCGCGCCTGATGGAGGAGGCGCGAGCCGTAGGTCAGGATCATGCCCGCGCAGGCGATCAACGCCCCCCACTTGAACGAGGCGAAGTCGCTCCCCGACCGGCTGATCGCGATCAGCACCACGCCCAGGATAAAGACGGTCCATCCGGCGACACGGAGCCCGGTCAGCATGGGAGCCCCCGGACGCGGCACACAGGAAGCGTACGCATCGAGCGGGGCGCGAGCCCCGGAGCGTCGCCCCCTAGAAATCGTACTCCCCTCCGCCGTACCGCTCGGCCAGGTGGAGCCGGTTGAGGGCGCGCTGCAGGGCCCGCGCGGCCCGGTCGACGTCGACATCCGGTCCCGGCTTCTGGACCCGGTCCCGGGCGCGCTCCTGCGCCTCTTCCGCACGCTTCCGGTCGATCGACTCCGGCGTCTCCGCGCTGTCGGCCAGGATCAGGACCTTCCCGTCGGCCACCTCCAGGTAACCGCCCCCGACGGCGAAGACCTTCCGTTCCGTCCCGGTCCGGAGGAGGACCGCCCCCGGCTGGAGGACGCAAAGCATCGGGGCGTGTCCGGCCAGGATGCCGAGCGACCCCTCGTACGCGGGGACGCGCAGCGACTCGACCTCGCCGGCGTACACGGCGCGGTCCGGCGTCACGATCG
>CAYUME010000763.1:0-2889 GCA_964445475.1 uncultured Planctomycetia bacterium | reverse complement strand
CGGAGGACCTTCGTCGTGTGGATCCGGCTGCGGGCGCCGAACCCGAGGACGCCGTGCAGGACCGTGGCGCCGGCCAGGCCGTTCGCGCGGACCGCCTCGACGATCGCCTCGTGGAGCGGCTTGCCGTGCCAGCGGTCGCTCTCGCCGACGAAGATCCGCAGCAGCTGCCCCTCGCCCTCGATCTTCATGCCGGTCCCCCTCCCCTCACGAGGCCAGCGCCCGCGCGCCGGTCCATCCCAGCCAGACGGCCCCGAGGCCGAGCACGACGTTCCCGAGGACGTTCGCGGCCGCGGCCCCCCACTGCCCGCCCGACGCGAGCTGGACCGTCTCGTAGCCGAAGGACGAGAAGGTGGTGAATCCGCCGAGGATCCCGATGGTGAGGAAGAGGCGGGCGTTCGGCCCGAGCGTCTGCCGGTCCTGGATGAAGTGCAGGGCCGCGCCGATGGCGAGGCAGCCGAGGACGTTGACGGCGAGCGTCCCGTAGGGGAAGCCCCCCTGCGTGCGGCTGTGGATCCACCCCGAGAGGCCGTAGCGGGCGAGGGAGCCGAGGGCGCCTCCGGCGGCGACGATCAGGAGCTTGAGCATGAGTCCGGTGCCGATTCCCGACGGAAACACGTCAGCCGCCAGCTCCCCGGAGGGGGCCTACCAGTCGTCCGTCCGGAAGGGGGACGCCGGCAGCCCTTCCTTGTTGTAGAGATTGGCGCCCTCGGGGTTCATCGAGAAGGCGTAGCGGACGGCGACGGGCTGGGGAACCTTCTCGTTCCAGACGACGACCGTCTTGCCGTCGATCTTCGCCTCGGCCCAGACCCACTGCTTGTCCTTCCCCGCGATCGCGAAGCGCTGGAGCTTGCCGTTCTTCACCTCGACGGTCGGGGCCGTCCCCTCCTTCTTCCCGACCATGAGGCCGCCGCCGACGGAATCGAAGGCGATGCGGACGCGGGGGCCCTCCGCCTGCGCCGCCTTGAAGAGGGGCCCGCTGTAGACGACGTTCTTCTTCGGGAACTCCTTCGCGAGCGCCCAGAGGGCGAGCCGCTTGCCGACGTCCTGCTTGTTCTTGGGGTGGATGTCCCCCGCGTCGCCGATGTCGGTCGTGACGGACATGCCGGTATGGGGGATCTGCAGGGCCTTCAGCTGGGCCATGCGGAGCTTCGACCAGCCGTCGCCCCCGGCGGGATTGTCGTTCGCCGCCTGCCAATTGGCGAGCTGGACGTAGTAGAAGGGGAAGTCGCCGACGCCGAAGGCCTGGCGCCAGCCGCCGATGAGCGCGCGCATCTTGTGGTAGTACGAGTCGCCCTCGCCGCCGTTCGACTCGCCCTGGTACCAGAGGGCGCCCTTGAGGCCGTAGGGGACGACGGGGGCGATCATGCCGTTGTAGAGGACCGACCACGTGAAGCCCTTCCCGTCGAATGCGGCCATCGCCCTTTCCGCCTCGTCGCGCGAGCCGGCCTCGGGGACCGCTTTCAGGGCCTCGACGGGGATCCACGGCTCGATCGCCGTCCCGCCCCAGTTCGAGTCGATCAGGCCGATCGGGACCTTCGTCTCCTCGTGCACGGTGCGGGCGAAGAAGTAGCCGACGGCGGTGAACCCCCCGACCGTCTGCGGGCTGCAGACCTGCCAGTCGCCTGCAAGGTCCGACAGCGGCGTGGCCGACGCCTTCTTCTGGACGCGGATGCAGCGGATGAGCGGGTGCTTCGCGGCCTGGATGTCCTCGGCGGCGTTGCAGCCGTTGACCACCCACTCCATGTTGGATTGCCCGCCGCAGAGCCAGACGTCGCCGACGTAGACGTCCTTGAAGACGCGCGGCGCGCCCCGGCCGCCCACCGCGAGGTCGAACGGGCCGCCCGGCAGCTTGACGGCGGGGAGCTTCGCCAGCCACCGGCCCTCCTTGTCCGCGACGGCGGCGACGGCCTTGCCGGCGAGGTTGACGACGACCTTCTCGCCGGGTGCGGCCGTGCCGAAGACCGGGATCGGGATGCCGCGCTGGAGGACCATGTGGTCGCCGATGATCCTCGGGAGATCCAGGGGGCGGGACTCGGCGGCGGGGACGGGGCGGGCCGCGGCGGCCAGAAGCAACGCGGCTGCGGCGAAGCGGATTCTCATGGGGCGCCATTCCAAGCGGGGGACGTTATCCCGGTCATCCGTCGGACTCGCCCAAGAGCAGGCGCAGCACCGTGTTGGCCTGCAGGTGCGCCGCGATGCCGACGCGCGGGGCCATCAGGCCCCGCCCCGGCTCGGCCGCGCTCTCGCCGTCCCCCACGATGTGGACGCGCGTCCCGAACCGCGTCACGCGGATCGTCCCCCCGGGGCCGTGGCCGGCCAGTCCCGAGGCCATCACCAGCGGCCGGTCCGGGAAGGACGAGGCGAAGGCGTCGAGCAGCATCGCCTTCTGGTCCGCGCGGTCGAAGGCCTCGACCAGCACCTCCGCCGACCGGAAGACCACGGGAACGTTATCCGGCGCGAGACGGACCGTGTGCAGGTCCAGCGACACGTACGGGTTGATCCGCCGGAGGCTTTCCGCCAGCGCTTCCGTCTTCGGGCGGCCGAGCTGCCCGATGAAATACTGCTGCCGGTTCAGGTTGCTGGGCTCGACGATGTCGAAGTCGGCGAGGACGAGGCGGCCGACGCCGGTGCGGGCCAGGGCCACGGCGATCGAGGAGCCGAGGCCCCCGAGGCCGGCGATGCCGACCGTCGCGCGCTTCACCCGCTCGTGGACCCCCGGCGTGTGGCGCGCCGCCATCAGCGCTTCGAGCTCCTCGGCGGAAGGCGTCTCGCCGCGGCGGATCAGGACGACCGCGTCGCCCGCCTTCAGCGGGTGCGACGCCGGGACGACGGCCCCGTTGGCGATGAGGACGTCGGCGCCGGGCTTGAGCCGGTCGCGGACGTCGCCCA
>CAYUME010000762.1:0-2891 GCA_964445475.1 uncultured Planctomycetia bacterium | reverse complement strand
GACGGGACGGTGACCGACAACGCGCCGGAGGCCGCGCCGTTCGCGTGGCCGATCGCGCACAACGTCCGCGGCGCCGGCGAGGCGCTGGGGGCGAAGGGCTGCTCCGACTGCCACGCCGTGCGCGCGCCCTTCTTCTTCGGGCTCGTCCGGGCCCAGCCGACGGGCCCCGGCGGCGACGGCATGGTCCTGCGCCAGTGCACGATGATGGGGCTCTCCTCGAACGCCATCCGGGTGGGGGCCGTGGCGGTGATGGCGCGCGAGACGTTCATGAAAAAGATCTGGTTCTTCGGCCTGGCGGGGCTGTTGCTTCTCTTCCTGGCCCACTACCTGGTCGTCGAGCTGCGCGGGCCCCTCGTCGTGACCGCGGGGGCGAAGCCGTCCGCCGGCCTCCGCTGGCCCGGCTTCTCCTGGATCGGCTTCACTTCGATCGTCCTCTGCGCCCTCCTCTGCGCCACCGGCGCCGGGTTCCTCGCCACCTACGGCCCCGCCCCGATCCTCGAGATCTTCACCGCCCGGGGCACCGTCAAGTTCCATCTCGTCGGCGGCTTCGTCTTCTCGCTGCTGGCCGCCTTCCTGACTGTCCGATTCCTCGCCCGCGTCGTCCGCGACCCGGCGGCCCGGAACGCGGCCGGCGGCCTGCTCTGGGAGGGCCGGCCCGAGGACGAGTCCCCGCTCCTGACGAAGCTCCGCTGCCATGCCTGCTGGGTCTGGCTCGACATCCTCGTCTGCGCGGCGGTGGCCGGCACCGGCTTCATCCTGGCGGCGCGCATCCCGCCGGTGGGGAGCACGTTCCACATCCTGGAACGGCTGGTGGAGCACCGCTTCATCGGGCCGATGGCCTATGCCCTCCATGGTGCCGCCGGCTTCCTCCTGATCCTCCGGCTGGTCGGGCACCTGTACGCCCGGCTCGTGCTGCACCGCCGGAAGGGGTAAAGGGGAGTCGCGTCGGGACACGCGTCTCCGGGGCGGGATCGCATCCCGCCCCGTTTGTTTTGTGCCCGGGGGCCGGGCGGGGGAGTGGCCGATGACGCGGGACGGGAGGCCGGGATCGACGCTCCGGACGGGCCGGTCCCGCTCGGTCGCGGTACGGCTGCTCCTCGCCCTGGCGCCGCTCGCGCCGCCGGCTGCGGCCGATACCCTCGACGAGATCCGCGCGTCCGGCGTCCTCCGCTGGGGGGCGGCCGCGGTCTCCGGCGCCCCGTACATCTACCTCGCCGACCCCGACCGGCCCGACTCGTTCGTCGGCTTCGAGGTCGACCTGGCTGCCGCGCTCGCCCGCGAGCTGGGCGTCCGGCCCCAGCACGTCCAGCAGCAGTGGGACATGCTCCTGCCGGGGCTGCTTCGCGGGAGCTACCACGTCATCCTGAACGGCCTCGAGATCACCGAGGACCGCCAGAAGGAGATCGCGTTCTCGAAGCCGTACTACATCGCGCACGAGCAACTGGCCGTCCGGGCGGGCGACGAGGAGCGGATCCGGAGCCTGGGGGACCTGCGGGGGCGGAAGGCGGGCACCCTGCGGGGGACGCTGGCGGAGCGGATCCTCGAGCGCGCCGGCGGGATCGATCCGGTGGGGTACGACGACCAGAACACCCCCTACAAGGATCTCGTGCTCGGCCGGCTGGACGGCGTCCTGATGGACTATCCGATCGCGCTCTACTACGGCCGCCCGGTCCCGACGATCCGGCTGGTCGGCGAGTCGGCCGGCGAGGCGCTCTACGGGATCGGCGCGCGACGGGAGGACGCGACGCTGGTCTCCGCGCTCGACGCCGCGTTGGACCGGCTGGTCCGGTCGGGCGAGTTGCGGTCGATCTACGAGGCGTGGGGGCTCTGGAACGCGGCCACGGCCCGGCAGTTCGGGGACGACCGGCCGGGGGACGCCCCCGCGCCGCGCTTCGAAGCCTACCTTGCCGGTCTCCGGCAGGAGCAGCCGTTCGCGGCGCGCTACGGCGGGTACCTGCTCTTCCTGCTGCAGGGGGCGCTGACGACGCTCTGGCTGTCCGTGGTCGCCATGGCGCTGGCCATGGCCCTGGGGCTGGTCCTGGCCACGATGCGCCTGTACGGGCGCGGCCCGGTCCGCGGCGCGGCGGTCGCCGCCATCGAGCTGGTCCGGGGCACCCCGCTGCTGATCCAGCTCTACCTGATCTACTTCGGGCTGCCCAGCCTCGGCATCAACCTCCACCCGCTCCTGGCCGGCATCCTGGGGCTCGGGATCAACTACGCCGCGTACGAGGCGGAGAACTACCGCGCCGGCATCCTCTCCGTCCCCCGGCACCAGATGGAGGCGGCCCTGTCGCTGGGGCTGGCCCCGTCCCAGGCCTTCCGCCACGTGATCCTGCCCCAGGCCATCCGTGTCTCGCTCCCGACGGTCACCAACGACTTCATCGCCCTCCTGAAGGACTCCTCGATCGTCTCCATGATCGCGATCAGCGAGCTGGCGAGCCGTTCGCGGGCCCTGACGGGCGCGAAGTTCGACTACCTCGGCATCGCCGTGATGACGGCGATCCTTTATTTCCTCATGGGGGCCCCGTTCGCGTGGGCGGCGCGGCGGCTCGAGAAGCGGCTCTCCGCCCACCTGCCGGGAGGACACGGCGCATGATGACCGGCGCGGCGGCGCAGGATCCGGCGGTCGCCCTGGAGGGGCTCGTCAAGGCCTTCGGGCCGCACCGCGTCCTGGACGGCCTGGACCTGCGGATCCCGCGCGGGGCCCTCGTCGTGCTCATCGGCCCGTCCGGGTGCGGGAAGACGACGCTCCTGCGCTGTCTGAACGGCCTCGACCGCTTCGACCGCGGGCGGATGACGGTCGCGGGGGTGACGGTGGACCGCCCCGCGCACGCCGGGGCGGCGCTGGACGGCCTCGTCCACCGGATCCGCGCCCGGGTCGGCATCGTCTT